>DATEIG010000353.1:0-7819 GCA_035279185.1 Mycobacterium sp. | reverse complement strand
CGTGGCAGGTCCGCTGTCCGGACACCGAACACCCGGACGAGTTGCGCGTCGACCTCGACCCGCAGCCGGGTACCGGCTTCCGGGATGCCAGCGCCATAGCGGTCGACGTGCTCAAACCGCTGCTCGACGAATTGGGCCTGGTCGGCTTCCCGAAGACCTCCGGGGGTCGCGGCGTGCACGTGTTCGTGCGCATCAGGCCGGACTGGGACTTCATTGCGGTCCGCCGCGCAGGCATCGCGCTGGCGCGCGAGGTCGAGCGGCGCGCGCCCGACGCCGTCACCACGTCGTGGTGGAAAGAGGAGCGGGGCGAGCGGTTGTTCATCGACTACAACCAGAACGCGCGCGACCGGACGTTCGCATCGGCCTACTCGGTGCGCAAGACGCCCATCGCGACAGTCTCCATGCCGCTGACGTGGGACGAGCTGCGCGACGCCGACCCTGACGACTACACCATCGAGACAGTCCCCGACATCGTGCGCAAGCGAGGCGACGCAATGGCCGACATCGATGCCGAGGCACAGTCGATCCAACCGCTGCTCGACATGGTCAAGGCCGACGAAGAGCGGGGCCTCGGGGACCTGCCGTATCCGCCCAGCTATCCGAAGATGCCGGGTGAGCCACCCCGGGTACAACCGAGCAAGAAGGTCGCCGCCAACTGGGATGAGGACGGCAACCCCGTCGACAAATAGCAAACGCCGCCCGCGAACCGGTCACCGTCTCTTATCATGTGCCCGACGAGACGGCCATGGCTGAGACACCTCCCGAATTCGCCCGCGTACGTGCGACGGAGATCAGGAGACTCCTCGCGCGGCTGAGGTCTGCGCAGCCTTTGACCGAACAGGACGTCTCGACAGCTCTCAGCAGGGCCGAGGATGCCAGGCGACATGCCGTCGAAGCCCACCTGAAGGCGGCGCAGCGGCACTTGAGCGCCGCCGAGGTGCACGAGCGCACCGCGGCGATGTACGAAGCCCAAGCCGCCAACAATCCCGACAATGTGGAGGCGCGGCTGCGCGGCGTCGACAACAGGGCCGCCGCCGAGCGCAAACGCGCGGCAGCCGACGTCGAGGTGCGCAGGGCGATGGAGGCGGTGGGGGTTCACCCCACCTAACAGGTCACCGGCGTATCGCCGTCGGGAAGCGGAACCTGGCAAGGCCTTGGTCGCGCGCCGTGCCGACCCAGATCTCGCGGCCGACCTGAAGAGCGGTCGTCGCCGCGCCGAAGGTGTCGGGCCCGTAGTCGATCAATTGTTCGGTGGCCAACGTGTCCGGGTCGACCCGCAGGACGCGCGATGGGATCCCCAGCCGCGGGTTCTTCCCGAAATGGCCGGCGAGGAAGTCCTGCATGCTCGTGCCGTACGTCCCCGCGGCGAGAAGCTGGCCCGAGGCCGACCACGTCAAGTTGTCGACCATCATGTCGACGGGGGCGGTGACGATCTCGGGATCGTCAGCGCCACGCCGAACCTTCCTGATGCGCTGCGAGTTCCACCCGCCGATGTAGAGCCATTGGCCGTCGGCGGACACCGCGACACCGTTGGCCGTGTTGATCGCCGTACCGGGCAGCGCGCGCCAGCCGATACCCGGCGACCACTCCAGCACGCCGCCAGTATCGGCCCCGGCCATCGCCTCCTCGACGCTCACACGGGTGAGCCCCGCCGGGTCCCCGATGGTGCTGACGACGAACCCGTCGTCGACTGTGGCGACGTCGTTTCCGGTCGCACTGCCCGGAAGACGCACTCCGCCAATCCATTTCAGGGACGGTCGGGTCGCCTCGTCGAGGTCGATCTCGAACACCTCGACCGACTCGTGGCCGCCATGGTTGACCACATACAGCTCGGCGCGGCCATCGGGTCTTACCGCCACGTCGATTCCGTGCGGCCGGAACTTCAGCGGATTGAGATCTGGCTGCGCAACGAATCTTTCGGTGTTCAGGGCGGCAATGGCGCGATACGGGTAGATCTCGCTGCACGCCCCATCCGAGACGCTGACCGCATACAGGCGCCCAAGAGGTGCGGTCGGCCCCGTCATCCCCGATGTCAGCACCCATTCGCCGCCGGGCGCCACGACGAGATCCTCGGCGTTGACCGGCCCCGAGATGTAGCCGGCCAGCTGCTCGTGCATGCCGACAACAATTACCCGCGTTTCTCCGACGGGAGTACGTATTGGACTACTTCATTCGGCGAACAGGCGCGGTATCGGTGGTGCACTCTTGGCGAATGGAGGCCCGATGAGTGTGCGACGGCTGGTCGCGGCACTCGGTATCTTCGCTGTCGTCGCGACAGGGCTGGGAGCGGCGATCGCGATGATCGCGGCGCCGAAGCCGCCCCCCGCGCCACCACCGTCGACATTCGCCGCGCCGACGCCGAAGGTGCCGACGCCTGCCGAGTTCCAGATCGGCATCGTCGTCACCGATCAGAAGTGCGTCGGTCCCGACGCATGCGTGTACAAGTACCGGGTCGAACCGAAATACCTGGGCCTGCACCCGTTGCCGGACAAGGAGGTCAAGGTCTTCTATCAGGTGAGGGGCGGACACCAGCCGCAGGACGGCGACTTCACCGTCGCGGGCGGTCAGGCGCGCGTCCTCCAGGACGTGCCGCTGGAGGGTCCGCCGGGAGCGCGACTCACCGCGGCGGTGACGAAGGTGGTGGGTTAGCGACGTGAGCATTTGGCTGCTCTTCGCACTGGTCATCGTCGTGTCCGTGCTCATCGCGATCGGAATGATCCTGCTCGCCGACCAGGTGATCCCCGCCGGAATCGGCAGGGAGCACAACTCGACGTTGTCACCGTTTCTGACGACGGTCGCCCTGGTCTACGGCGCGCTGCTCGGCTTCACGGTGGTCGTCGCGTGGGAGCAGTTCTCATCGGCAGAGGCCAACGTCGCCAACGAGGCGTCGACCCTCACGACGATGTATCGGCAGACTGTCGCGATGCCAGCGCAGCAGCAACGGGAGATCCGAGTGCTGCTGCGCGAGTACACGTCCGCGGTGCAGGGACCCGAGTGGCGTCAGCAGGAGCAGAACGAAGGCGGCGGCACCAGCGACGTGGCACGCGGCGCCATCACCGAGATGTACCGGGTGCTGGGCCGCCAGGACCCTGATGCCGCATCGTCGGCGATCAACGGTGAATTCCTCGGCCAGCTCACACTTCTCGCGTCGGAGCGGAACACCCGGATCCTCGACGCCGAGCCGCGGATTCCCTGGCTGCTGTGGTTCGGTCTGATATTCGGCGGCGTCCTTCTCGTCGGGCTGACAGGGTTTCTGCGGCTGGACAGCACGCGTGCGCACATCATTCTGTCGGGTGCGGTTTCGCTGCTGCTCGGCCTGTTGTTGTTCGTCATCTACTGCCTCGACCACCCGTTCGGGTCCCAGACCGGTATCACCCCCGCGCCTTTCGGTCACTCGATCGAGGTATTCGAGGCCGTCGACAAGGGGACATGAGATGTCGACACAGTCGCTGCTCCGCGCCGAAGAAGGCCTGCCGAGAAGCGTCCAGGGGGCGGCGGATCCGCGCTTCGGCAACGTCATCCGAATCTTCGCCGGGCTGTTCCCCGGACGTCGGTTCGGCGGCGGCGCGCTCGTCGTCTACATCGACGGCAAGCCCGTCGTCGACGTCTGGACCGGATGGTCAGACCGCGAGGGCACAGTGCCATGGACGGCCAACACCGGCGCGATGGTGTTCTCTGCGACCAAGGGCGTCGCCGCCACGGTCGTGCACCGACTCGTCGACCGCGGTGTGCTGGACTACGACACGCCCGTCGCCGAATACTGGCCCGAGTTCGGCGCCAACGGCAAGGACGACATCACCGTCCGCGACGTGCTGCGCCACCGGGCGGGTCTGTCACACCTGAAGGGCGTCACGAAAGACGACCTGCTCGACCATCATCTGATGGAGGAGAGACTCGCCGCGGCGCCAGTCGATCACCTCCGCGGATGGCCGGCTTATCACGCGCTGACCTACGGGTGGTTGGTGTCGGGTCTGTGCCGCGCCGTCACCGGTATGGGGATGCGTGACCTGATCCGCCAGGAGGTGGCCCGGCCCCTGAACACCGATGGTCTGCATCTGGGGCGTCCGCCCGCCGGTTCGCCGACCAAGGTCGCGCAGATTCTCATTCCGCAGAACGCGCGGCCCAACCCGGTGTTCAACTTCGTCGCCCCGAGGATTGCGGGGCTACCCTTCTCGGGCGCACTCGGGGCGATGTACTTCCCCGGCATCAGATCCTTTGTGCAGGGCGATATCCCGTTCCTCGACGGCGAAGTGCCTGCGGCGAACGGCGTGGTGACCGGCCGCGGACTGGCCAAGATGTATGCGGCCATCGCCAACGGCGGTGTGATCGACGGCAAGCACTTCCTCTCGCCGGAGATGGCCGAGAGCCTGATCGGCAAACCGAAGCTACGTCCCGACCTGAACATGGTCGTGCCGATGCCCTTTCATCTCGGCTATCACGAATCACCGATTCCCGGTTTGCTGAAGGGGTTCGGCCACATCGGCCTCGGTGGAACGCTCGGCTGGGCCGATCCGTCGACCGGCAGCGCATTCGCTTTTGTGCACAACAGGTTGCTCACCGCGATGGTCTTCGACATGGGTTCGTTCGCCGGCATCGCGAGACCGATGCGCAATGCGATCGCCGCCGCGCGGCACAGCGGTGCGATGACGGTCCCGCGGTACGGCGCGACATTCCGCGGAGGCGGCGAAGACAGCGACGCACCGCAAAAGCGATTAGCAGGCAGGCCCTGAGCGCGAGCAAACCGACGCGCGCGTAAGCAAAAGCCTGCCGTCGCGTGCTCCTGCAGCGGGCGTTATAGTGTTCCGCGGACGCCGGAAGATGTGTGTTTACAACCTCTTTGGCCGACGGGGCGCGCCAAACGGTATCCGGCGCCGTGCACCGTACGAAAAGTTGCTGAGGGGATGAATAGCGTGATTGATGTGAAAACGCTCGCCGCGGGACTCGTCCTGAGCGCCGGTATGGCGCTCGGCGCCGTCGGCGTCGGAACAGGTGTCGCGAACGCCGCGCCGGCCACTCCGGCGCTGTCCGGACCGCAATACATTGCGGAGAACGGACCCGGCCGCGGCCACGGCCACGGGCACGACGACGACTGGTGGTGGGACGACCGCGGTCGCGGTGGCCCGAGGAACTGGGATCCGGTCGACGCCTGCGTCGGCTTCGAGGGCCCGTTCGGTTACGTCCAGGGCGGCGCCTGCATCTAGGTCGTCTGAACCGTGCCGCGCGCCTGGGGTAGCGGAAGATCGTTGTAGGTCGCTATCCCGGGCGCTGCGGCGACGACGGCGGGGATCGCGTGAACCGGCGGCATCGCCGTCATGATGTGGCCGATCACGAACAGATCCTCGATCGACGTCATGTTCTCGATCATGTCCGGCGGTGGCAGAAAGCCGACCTGCATGTTGACGGTCGGGCGGCCCTCGATGGTGATCTTCCAGCCGTCGCCGTCGAGCTTCCAGTCGGGTTCGAGCGTCTGACCCTTGCGCCACCGCACGTTGAGGTCGACGACCGTCTTGCCGTTGACGCGGCCCTGCCAGCTGGCGAACACTCCGGCCACGTGGCCCTTCGGGATGGTCCACGACGCCATCACGAGGTCCTCGGTGGTCTGGGCGTACTCGGTTTCGCACACCACCTCGTCGAGTTCGACCCCGAGTGAATCGGCCACCAGTCGCACCGCCTCCTCGAACACCGCCGTGCCCTTGGCCGCCATCGGCCCGAGGTCAGGGTCGTCGATCGGGACACCGAAGCCGGCAGGCCGCTCGGTGTCGGGGGAGTCGTAGAGCGTGGTGTCCGCGGATTCCGCGACGATGACCTTGTCGACGCGATCGCAGGCCGATGCCGCGACGATGGCCAGCAGGTCGGCGAAACCGGGGCTGACCCCCGAGCCGAAGATCGTCGCGTTGCCCTCCCTACAGGCCTCCTCAAGGCGGTCGCGGCCCTCACCGAGGTTGTGTCCGGTGATGAACGACGCGGACGTCACCACGTTGACGCCTGCCGACAGGATCCGCACCAGCTCGTCGACGTCGATCCACATCGGGTTGTAGACGACGCAGTCGGGTTTCAGCGCGAGGAGCGCGTCCACATCGTTGGTGGCGCTGACGCCGAGCGGTTCGATGCCGACGAGCTCACCGACGTCGACGCCGTCCTTCTCCTTCGACCAGGCGTAGCACCCGACGAGTTCGTAGTTCGGGTTCTTGGCGATCGCCTCGACCGAACTCTTTCCGACATTGCCCGTCGTCCACTGGACGACCCGGTACGGGGTGGTGTTTGGCACTCGCTCAGCATAGGGAACGGGCGCATACCGCAGCGGTGCCTTTCGGCCAGAAAATTGACCCGTGCGGTCAGGACGCCAGCGTGGCCTTGCCGGACCGCTGCGCACCGCTCCTGTCGATCCACGTGAGGTCGACGACGTCGCCCGGATAGTGCCGGTCGAGCAGTTGCGTCAGCGCCGTGGCCGAATCGAGGGGTGTGCCGTCGATGGTGGTGAGGACATCCCCGGCAGCGAGGCCTGCGGCCTCGGCGGGACCGCCGCGCAGCGCCTCGCGAATGATGACGCCGGGCGCGCCCTCGCCCTGGTCGCCCGCGGCGACGCCGACTCCGAGCAGCGTCGGCGGACCGACGTGGACGGTGTCGGACGGAACCCGGGCGCGGATCTGGTCGGCGATCCCCAGCGCCTGGTTGATCGGGATCGCGAAGCCCTTGCCGCCCGGTGCGAACCGATAGTTGACGGTCGCGGCCGTCGTCACGCCGATCACCTGGCCCGCGCCGTTGACGAGCGGACCGCCGGAGTCGCCCGCGCGGACGTTGGCGGCCACCTCGATGAGGCCGGTGAGCTCGTCGGAGGCGCCGGTCAGCGCGTCCTTCGCCTCGATCGTCCGGCCGAGTTGGGTGACCGTTCCCGCCTCACGGGTGGGCGGGCCGCCGGGGTTCGCGTTGCCGATGGCGACGGCGGGCTCACCGACGGCCACAGCAGCGGAGTTGCCCAGCGGTGCGACGGGAAGGCCTGAGGCGCCGCGGAGTTGCAGCAGCGCGATGTCGTGGGTGCGGTCGTAGCCGATCAGGTCGGCGCCGAAGGACTGCCCGGTGCCGACGTTGTGGGCGGTGATGACGTCGGCGCCCTGGACGACGTGGAAGTTGGTCAGCACCTCGCCGTTGGGGTTGAGCAGGAAGCCCGTGCCCGCGCCGACGGCGTGCTGGTAGTCGATCGTGGTGTCGATCTGCACGACGGCCGGTTCGACGGCGGCGATGGCGGTGTCCAGCGGCGCCGCAGACGCGATCGCCGGGCGGATCGGCGCTACCAGTGCCACAGCGGCGACGAGCGCGATCAGCAGGCGATATGGGTTCATGCGGGCCATATGGGGACTTTCGGCTCGGGGCGGGTTCTCATTACATCGTGGCAATGACTAGTTCCCGTGTCGACGTGAGGCTAATCGTCAACGGCCACGCCGCCGCGCGATCTCTTGCGCCTCCGAAGTGAGATTTTGCCTGATGTTCGCCGGTTTCGCAGGCCGCCGTCGGTCGACTCGTCGCCGTTGACCTCGGCGGTCTCCGCGGCGGGTGTTTCGGTCTCCGGTGCCGGATCTGCGGCCTCTTCGGCCTCGTCGGCCGTGACCTCGGCGGGCTGCTCGTCGGCCTGTGGCTCGGCTTCGGCGGGCGCTTCGGTCTCTGGTGCCTCGGTGTCGGCGACGTCTTCGGCCGGCTCGGTGTCGGCGACCTCGTTGGCGGGCGCGGTCTCCTCGGCCTTGCGGCGACCGCGACGACCGGCCTTCGCGGCCTTCGGCTTGAGCGGTTTGGGTGGCGGAGGCGGCAGCTCGGCCACGAACGA
>DATEIG010000352.1:0-19490 GCA_035279185.1 Mycobacterium sp. | reverse complement strand
TTGGTCTGCATCACAGCTCCTTGCCTCGGTTCCCGGAGGGATCCTGCCACCTGGATTCAAGCTGCGAGGCGCATTGCAGCAAACTGTCACCGCGGAAAATTACCGACCCTCCGCGTCAGGCTTCCAACCGCGCGCCTTCGGTCACTTCCGCAAGGGATGCAGTCGCAGGAGTTCACCGCGGGCAGACATGCCCTCGGCGATCCGCGCGTACTCGTCGTTCGCCGCCTGCGCTTCCTCATCGGTCACGGCGAGCACGGACCTGCAGAATGCTGCGCACAACTGCATCGCGGGCAGCTTCAACTGGTTGGCCTGAGCCTCGAGGCCCGCGACCATCACGGTCGCCTCCGCGACATCGTCCGGGCGCCCCCGCTCCACCAACAGCTGGATCAGCACGGGCACCGTCACACCCATGAACGTCACATCGAGGTTCTCGAGTTGACGTGTGATCACCGCGCGCATCGACTCGATGGCGGCGTCGACCTCGCCCGCCTGGGCGGCGACGATAGCCAGATCAGCCTCGATGGGCGCAAGGGCGACGACGACCGTGCGGTGCTTCGTGATGACGTCGCGCGCAGCTTTCAGATAGTCGATCGCCGTCTGCCTGGCGCTCGGGTCGAGACGCAAAAGCATTGTCCCGCAGGCCCACAGCGCACATGCGGTCGCGAAGTTGTCCCCGTAGGCCTCGGCCCTGCGCAGCGCTTCATACGCGTCTTCCAACGCGTCGGCCGTCGGCGCCTCGAGGGCAACGGCGGCCAGGCAACACTTGAGGGTCATCACCGCCGCGAACGTGAGAGGGTCCGTTTCGCGGGCCTGCTGGATGCCGAGCCGTAATTCAACGCCACCGGTCTCCGCATCACCGGTGACTATCCGACTCGTCCCGCACACCGCGGTGGCTCGCGCGACCGAACTGTTCACCTCTGACCCCGCCACGGCACGGATCCGCTCGGCGGTCGTGAACAGCGCCTCGTAGTCACACACGAGGAACTGGGCCCACATGACGGTGAAGAGCAGGTCCACTTTGAGCATTGCATCGGCGTCGATGTCGTCGACCATGGCGGCGAGGTCGGCAGCTGATGCCACGGCCTCGGCTGGCTTGCCGTAGTTGGTGCACAAGGCGGTCATTCGGCCGGCGATACCCAGAGCGAGCGATAGGACATCGCCGGACTTCGCGGTGAGCTCCCGCAACTCGGTGTGGCATGTGTCGGCGTCGGGGTCCGCACCGACCAGCCAGTCAGTCCAGGCCAGCATCGCCCGTGGGGCCGACCTCGATTCGAGCACGCCAGGGGTGTCGTCGGCGAGTTGATCGGCAACGCGGCGCGCACGCTGCCAGCTGGTCCGCGCGGCGACCATGTCGACATTCTGCAGCCGTTCCGCGGCGCGCATGTGCCACGAGTAGGCGTCCTTGAGGTCGCCTGCGGCCTCCAGGTGCGTTGCGATCATCGCCGCGTTGTCCTCGACGGCGTCGGGATCGACGTCCTGAATCGCTCGGGCAAGGGACCGGTGCGTGGCCGCACGCGTCACGGTCAACTGTGTTTCGTACGCCACTTTGCGAACCAAGGGATGGCGAAAGCAGAACCGCGAGCGAGGGACGAACTCGATCTGGTCGACGAGTTCCAGCGACACCAGGTCGGCCAGGTCGGCTCGATCGGTGTTGGGGAGCACCGCTTGAACGACGTCGATGTCGAAAGTCGAACCGATCACCGCCGCAGCGTTGAGGACCGATTTCGCCTGGGGCGGAAGGCGGTCGATCCGCGCGGCCAGGACAGTCTGGACGGTGGCAGGCACCACGATCTGGTCGATCCGACCTTGGCGCCGGTAGTTGCCGCGGCTTCCCACCAGGACTCCGCGATCTGCGAGCTCGCGAACCATCTCTTCGACGAAGAACGGGTTACCCGAGGCAGCGCCCGCGATCTGGCTTGCGATCCCGGCGACGGACGAGTCGTCGCCGATCAAGCGGTTGGACATCGCGTTCGTCGTCTCATCGGTCAACGGCCCCAGCGTGATCGAGACGTCACGCAGGTCGCGAAGGGGCCCCCGATACTCGGGCCGGTAACTCGCCACCAGCATCGAGCGGGTGGCAGACAGCTTCGCGGCGAACTCGGCGAGCGTGGACTCGCTCGCCGGGTCGATCCAGTGAACGTCTTCGAGGATGGACAGCGTCGGCGTCGGCTTGAATTGTATTGCTGCAAACATCGTGTCGATGAGCCGGCGGCGCCGCGCGTCCAGACTCAGTTGGGTCGACGGCGCGCCAGGGGCAGCAATGCTCAGCAACTCGAAGAGAATGCTCGCCTCGTCACTGTCGATCGTGATCCAGGGCGGCAGCCGTTCGATGACCTGGTTACGGGCCGCATCGGCGTCGAGCCGACCGACCCCGAACATCGCTCGCAGAACCCGGGATAGAGCCCATAGCGGCACATGTGCGGTGTGCGCATCGCAGCGAGCGACGACGACGTCGACGTCCAGTTGGGCCGCCCGGCTGGCGACCTCGCGAAGGAGTCGACTCTTACCGATCCCGGGTTCCCCCACCACGCTGATGAGGGACGTCTCGCCGGAGCCAATCACCTCGAGGAGCTTGTCCAGCTCTTCGCCGCGACCGAGCAGAGGTCCCTCGTCACGGCCGACGACTGCCTGCTCCGAGGCGACGGCCACCACCTGATGGGCCACGACAGAGTCGCTGCGGCCCTTCACCGTCACCTGTTCTGCCGGCCCGAGTCGAACGCTGCCCGTGACGAGCCTGGCAGTCGAGTCCGTGCAGAGTACGGATCCAGGTCGGGCGGCGGCCTCCATGCGCTGCGCCATGCCCACGGGGTGCCCGATCGCCGTGTAACTGTTGGGGCCGCGGCCGATCTCGCCGGTGATCACTTCGCCGGAGTTCAGTCCGACTCGCATCGTCAGCTCGACGCTGTCGCGACTCCGCACCTCCGCCGCGAGCTGCGTTGCGGCTTCCTGAATTTCGAGGGCCGCTATGCATGCGCGCAGAGCATGGTCTTCCAGTGCGACAGGGGCACCGAACAGCGCCATGAGCCCATCGCCGGTGAACTTGTCGACGGTGCCCTGATAGCGCTGCACGATCGCAGCCGACGTGTTGAACAGCTCGTGCATGATCTCTCGGAGTCGCTCGGGATCCAGCACGGCCGCAAGGTTCATCGAACCGACCACGTCCCCGAAGAGTACGGTCACCTGCTTGTGCTCACCGGCGGTCGCCGGCGCCACCGACCAGCCGCACGCATCGCAGTACCGCGCCGCAGCACGAAGCACCCGCCCGCATGCGGCGCAGCTCCGAACGGACCCGCGTTCGGAGGTGCTGAGGTCCTGCACCACGAAACCACCCTCTCCACGGATGATTATGCGATGCCTGCCAGCCGATGTCTGGCATTAATACGCAGCGGGAGGACGCTATTCAGCGCCAGCGCGCCCACACATAGGGCACAAGCGACCGCAGGAAATCGAGATCGGGCCCGGGCTGCGCGGCGGCGAACGCTTGCTCGAAGTACTCCTCGGCCGTCAGCAGAATGCCCTCGGCGAACTCCGTCGTGAATTCAATACTCCCGTACTGATCCATCAGCTCGCGGACGGTTCGCACGAGTTCTGGCGTCCGCTCTTCACGGGTCCGCCTCAGATAATCGCGGACGAGGTCGCTGTCGGCGCCGCGTGAGTTCGCCGCCAGGTGCACCAGCGGCAACGTCCGTTTGCCCTCGAACAGGTCGCCGAGGATCTCCTTACCGTACATCTGTTCATCGCCAACGAGATTGAGCATGTCGTCGCGAATCTGGAACGCGGCGCCGAAGTGGAAGCCGAAGCGCACGAGAGGCGCCAGCTCGGCGCTGCCGCGAGACCCCACCATCGCGCCGACCCGGAGCGGGTGGATGGTGGTGTACCAACACGTCTTGTGCATGATCAGCTCGAGGTAATCCTCGGGGCGCAGGTGTTCGACGTTGTCGAGTTGCCAGCCCGCCTCCGTCGCCTGGCCCTCCAGAGTGCGCATCGCCATCGTGTCGAACTCGGCCCACACGAGGTCGGCGAGGTCGCGGTCGAACCGACGGGTCGCTCGCCGCAGCACCTGACCCGAGACCACCGCCAGCGCGTCACCCGCATTCAGGGCCGCCGCCAACCCGTACCTCGCCGCAAGCGTCGGCCTGCCGCGACGCATCTCGGAGCCATCGACGAGGTCGTCGTGCACAAGAAAAGCGTTGTGCAGCAGTTCAATTGCCACGGCGATACCGAGCAGGTCGTCAGCGGAGCCGCCGAACGCCCGGCCGGCGGACATGCAGAGCGCGGGCCGCAGCGCCTTGCCGGGCCGCGATGGGTACTCCCGCATAGGGCCGTACAGCCATTGGACCGGCTCGCCGTCGGGCATCGCGTCGAGCATCGACGTCCGGATCGTTCTGCCGACCTGGCGCAGACGGTCCTCGACGGCCGCCGCCAGGTCCGCGCGGTCGGCGGTGTCGGTCATGACACGTGCGATCTGACGTTCAGCACAACCGGGAGCCAGACGTCGGCGTGACCATCGGCAAGCAGAGTGCCGCGATAGACACCCGGCGGATGCTTCTCCGTGACATCGACTTCCATCGTCACGCCGCGACTACACCGGCCGGGCATCAGGACCACGTCCGGCTCGAATCGCACACACGACGAATCAATGATCGCGCCGTCGTGTGACAAGAGGTCGCTGCAACGCAAGCGCACCTTGCCCATGTCGACGGGTCCACGATTGTGCAGCCAGACCTCGGCCGAGGCGGCGCCCGGCTCGGTTGCCTCCAACGAGATCTCGCCTGCGGCTGTCGAGTTCACCAGGTCCATGCCCGGGTCCACGGGTGGCTTCGGCGCCGCTCCGCGCGCCGATTCGCCGAGTTGGACGACCGCCTTCTGCAGCGACTGGACTATCTTCCCCATCTCGGGGATACGCGGCGTTTCGAAACCGTCGGTTTCCTCGTCATCGGGAGGTCCGGTCGGCGCACCGAATCCCCTTTCTGTGATACGCACGAAACGGTCGACGACCTCAGTGGCCGCGCGGAAGCCCCGTGCCTGAATTGCGCTGAGCGCGCGGGCGTTGGCCGCCGGATCGAAGACCGAAGCCCATGGAAGATCGGCAATGCTGCCGTCATCCTCGGTAGCCCTCCCCGCCACTTGTGATCCCCCTGCAAATCCCGATACGCCTTAGGTCTGTGTCGATATGCTAGATCGGCAAACACGGGGAGGCGGGCTATGTCGAAACTTCACGCGCAAATGGCTCTGCTCGGCACGATCGACGAGGTCGCACGGAGGACCACAAACCCCGAAACGATCGCGACCATCGAGAAGTTTCTGCCAGGCACCACCGGTGTTGGTCAGCAGGGCTGGTATCGCGAGTTGAAGCACTTCCTCAACACAGAGGAGTTGAGGCCCCGAGACGAAAATGGCATCGCAATACCCAACAGTGAGCCGGTCACTTTCCCCGACCTCGAACAGGCGCTCATCGAGGTGAGCACCGAACCGTTGGCCGAGAACGACCCCGCGAGTCCGGGGGTCGTTTCACGATCCATTTTCGCCTCGATGGTATTGGGCATCGTCGACAGAATTGAGCCCGGCGGCCTCGCCGAGGTGCTGAACATGCCCGACTTCGACATGGATCCCTTGAGCACGACGTTGTCGGCCTTCAATTTCGAACGCAGTGAAGCAAGTTCCGAGGAGATTCCCGGCCTCGATGAACGCGACAGGGAACTTCCACAAGCTGAAAGCCTCAGGAATACATTGCTCCGTGTCAGAAGTCGAGACGAGTATCTCGACCTCACTCGGGGTTTTGCCCGTTCGAACGAAATCGACCCGTTTCTCCGAGATGCGATGAAGAGGCCGGCCCTCTGCACCGGTTCGCTGCGGAGAATCGACGGCCAGTTCTGCACAGTACTGACGACGGACTGGCCTACGGACTTCACGCTCAGCCAGGTACGAGGCGTCATTCATCCGGAAAACTGGCCCCACCTGTGCACCTTTTTCGCGTCGATGGACAAACAGGACCCATTCGATCCTGATGTCTCCCGCGGCTGGACACGGTTGCTCGAGGGCGTCAGCGGTGATCCGACACAGTGGAAGATGGTGACAGCACTCAGGTTCTGGATGGCTGAACCCGACAGCGGGGGCATCTACCTCAACTATGACCTCGACTGTCCCCGCGTCGGCGATCGCAAGCTGGTCGAGGTGGACGCAGGCTACATTCGCGTCATACCTGTCGATGGCAACCCCGATCCGAAAGTCAAGATCCGTACGTCCAAGCAGGTACGGATACGCGGCGTCAGTTCCACGGCAACCGCGGCCCTCGCGTGCGGTTTCGGGTGGGGAGACGCTATGAGCGACATGTTCGAAGAAGGCGTCACAGGGCCCGCTCCTGTAGCTCCTGGTGGCAGGGTCCCCCTGACACCGTCGGTGGACCCCGGTCCGCCCAGCCCCGAGGACGTCGAGGAGGTGAACGCAGCGGCTCTACAGCAGGACGGAAATCGTGTCGGACCCGACGCGGCCATCTTGGCTGCAGTCAAAGAGGTCGAATTGATCAGAGGTTGGCGCGGCGCGATCATCGAGGCCATGCGAACGCAGCTGGGCAAGGGGATCGACACCGCCCGAGACCTCGGCACCGACTTCGCCGTGCGATGGAGTGACGGCGACGGGTTGTCACTCGACGACGTCCAGCAGTTCGGCGGGCGAGCGGGCACCGACATCACCGCTTTCGCTACCGGGGTGTTCAAGAAAGCTGCAGCTGCCTTACAACCGAAATACGACGACGTCGACGCGGGCGGAGGAAATGACTGATGACCGAACCGAAGCCGCCCCTGGCGCGCGTGACCGAACGCGTCGCGCAAACGGCGAAGGAGATGCTGGACGACTCGGCTGCGGTTGTGTCCGCGGAGTCGAAGAAGATCGACGCCGACGACTACCATCTGAAAGACGCTGTCTCGACGGTGACACAGTTAGCAGGCATCGGGATCACTGGCGCCGCCCATATCGGTCGAATCGCCATCGAGGAGAAGCCGCCCGACACCGTATTGGCGATGGGTGAATACATCGCTTCAGTGTTGCGCCGCATGGTCACTCAGACGGGTACGGTCGCTCAGGTCGCATCCATCGACCTGGAGAACAAGACATATACAGCGCAGAAGTGGCTGGAGTCGATGACCCGACTGATCGACATCGGCATCTCCGGGGGTATGGAGATCGTCGAGACTGTGGCCGCTGGACCAGCCCGCTTCGAGGTGCAGCCGCGGAGATCTGACCCGTTCGACGCAACACGGCACGACGAAAACCGAGAGCTGACGCTGACGCTCGTCGCGGGTGACATACGACGTGACGCCACTGAGTCGCAGATTCCCGCAACCCAGATCACGTTCGATCCGCCAACCCTTCCTCCACATGACACAACATTCACTGTTCTCGTGGACGCCAGCGGCCTGGCGAGCGGTGTGTACGAGGGCACGGTGTTTGCGCAATACGCAGACGCGAAAGCTGAGAACGGGATTGCGCGCGATCCAGTGAACGTGTCGATCGAACTGTGACGGCAACTGCCGAGTTCCCATCAACTTCGTGAGTCGTAAGAAAGAGAAGATCGCCGTTCTGGGTGGCGGTATGGCGGGCCTTACCGCCGCGTGGCGCCTCAGCGAGCCCGGCTGGCAGGACCGCTTCGAGTCGATCACCGTGTACCAGCGCGGCTGGCGGCTCGGCGGCAAGGGTGCGTCGAGCCGAGGCGAGAACGGTCGAATCGAGGAACACGGTCTACACGTCTGGATCGGGTCGTATGAGAATGCGTTCACCCTGATCCGCGAGTGCTACGCCGAACTGGACAGGCCCACAACGGATCCGACGGCACCGATCAGGACGTGGGATCAGGCTTTCATCCCCGCCAACGATGTGGGGGCGACGGACCGTTGGAACGATGAGTGGACGCTGTGGCTGGGACATTTCACCGGCAACGACGACCTACCCGGCGAACCGGACGGCCCGGCGGGCCAGCTGGACGTCGTGCATTTCGTGCAACGCGCCCTGCAGCTGCTCACCGACTTCGCCGACTCCCTGCAGGCGATGGGCGAGTCCGGCCTCACGCTCTCCACATCCGCCGAAATACCCTCCAAGAAGCGGACTCTCGACGCGGTCCGGGTGGCTGCCGTCGCCGCCTCGGCTGCAATCACCGATTCGCGACGACCTGGTGACGAAGATTCGCTCGATCTGCTGACTCGGGCATTGGAAGCCGTCCGTGACACGCTCGACTACGAGACCAAGACCGACCACCGGCTGTCGTGGATCCTGCTGTCACTGGTGCTCACCATCACCCGCGGCGTAATGGCCGACGGTCTCATCACCGACCCCCGCGGCTTCCGCGCCATCAACGACGAAGACTACGGCGCGTGGGTGATTCGCCATGGCGCACACCCCGACGTCCTCGAATTCCCTGTCCTGCGTGCGATGTACAACATGGTGTTCGGTTACGAGAACGGCCAGCTGGAGCGTCCGACGTTCGCCGCCGGTGTCGGGATGCTGCTCGTCGGCCTCATGTTCTTCACGTACAAAGGTGCGATCTTCTGGAAGATGACCGCGGGCATGGGTGATGTCGTGATGGCCCCCATGTACGAGGTGCTTCGACGCCGCGGCGTCAGGTTCGAGTTCTTCCACCGCCTCGATGCCCTCCACCTCGACCAGAACCGCCACAACGTCGAGTCGATCTCGATCGGCCGTCAGGTTTGGTTGGCCGACGGTGTCGACGAGTACGACCCACTGACCCGGGTGCACCGCCTCCCGGTGTTCCCGCACCGGCCGCGAGCCGAACAGATCGTGCCGCGAGACGGCGTCAACCACCTCGAGTCGTATTTCGGGGTGCGCGACGACGCTGAGGCGCGCACGCTTCGGCGGGGCGTGGACTTCGATCGGGTCATCCTCGCCGTCTCCCTCGGGATGATGGACGTCGTCGCCAAGGAACTGATCGAGGACCGCCCCGAGTGGCGTGAGATGGTCACCAAGGTTCGGACCATCGCCACCCAGGGCTTGCAGATCTGGCTGCGGCCGGATCACAAGGACCTCGGTCTGGCCGCGCCGGCCATCACGACCAGCGGCTACATCCCTCCCATCGACACGTTCTCCTCGATGCCGCAGACGCTGTGGGCGGAGGACTGGCCCGCGCACGATCGCCCGAAGACCGTCGGGTACTTCTGCGGAGCGCTCGACGCCGAGTGGCCGACCGACGCACCGCACGCGGATTATGTGGCCGACTGCCTTCAGCGCGCGAAGTCCGAGGCGCTGTTCTTCCTCGACCACCGCGTCGGCGTCCACATGCCAGGGGCCGTCACCGACGACGGATTCGCCTGGGACCTCCTCTCGGGAGCGAACGGTCACCGCGACGGAGCCGCGCTGGCCACCCAGTACCTCAGCGTCAACATCGATCCCTCGGACAGATACGTGCTGTCGGTTCCCGGCAGCGACAAGTACCGCCTCCGGCCCGACGAAAGCGGATACGACAACCTGGTGCTCGCGGGCGACTGGACCGACTCCGGGCTGAATTCGGGATGCATCGAATCAGCCGTTCTCTCGGGTCTGCAAGCAGCCAATATGGTGCTCGGCCACGGCCGATTCCACCGCATTCGCGGCTTCTACCTGCCGTAGCCGGGGTCCCGCCGACGGACACCCCGCAAACCGCCAACACAGCGCAATATCTCCGCGGTGCAGTAACAATTGGACGTGTGACCGACCTCGGACGCGACCCGTCGACGATCGATGAGCTACTCGATCGCGCCGTCAGCGCCATCAACAGAGGTGATAAGGCCACCGCAGACGCTCTGGCAGGCCAGGTGCTGGCCGTCGACCAGTCCAACGTCGATGCCGAGGAGTTGCTTGCCGCACCCGCCGATCATGGCGAAATCCGTCGGATCACGATCCTGTTTGCCGACCTGGTCGACTCGACGGAGTTGTCCACCAGAATCGAGCCCGAGACCTACCGCACGGTCGTCGGCAGGTACCGCGACGACGTCCTCCGCATCGTCGGCTCCTACGGCGGCCATATCGGCAACACCAAAGGCGACGGGCTGCTCGCGGTTTTCGGCCACCCGCACGCCCATGAAAACGACGTCTGGCGCGCGGTGCAATCCGGCCTGGAGATCACGCGCGATGTGGGGCGGTTGAGCGCCCGCGTCCAGCGGAGATTCGGCTTCGAGATCAACGTACGGGTCGGTGTCCACCGGGGCCTGGTCTACCTCGATACCGCCCAGGACGACGTGTACGGCTTCGCCGCGAATCTGACGGCGCGGATCTGCAGCATCGCCGACCCCGGGAGCATCGCCGTATCGCAGGCGGTCGAGATCCTCATCCGCGACAAGTTCGACCTCGCGGAGAAACCGGCGCAGAAGGTGAAAGGTGTGGAAGCGCCCGTGGTGTCGTATCGCGTTGTGGGCGAACGCGATATGACCTCGGTGGCCGCCGGACCGTTGATCGGGCGCGAAGAGGAACTCGCCGCCCTCCAGACGCGCTGGGAGACGGCGCAACTCGGCTCGCTGACGAAGGCGGGCGTGGCGCTGCGCGGAGAACCGGGTATCGGTAAGAGCCGGCTGGCTCGTTCCGCCGTGGAACTGGCGCAGAAATCCGCGGGCATCGTCATGGAACTGACGGGGTCGCCGTTCCACACCGACGCGGGCCTCTACCCGGTCCGGAAGCTGTTGGAACGTCGGTGCGGGATCTCCCGCGCCACCGATCCCGTCGAACGACTCAGCCTTCTGCGAGCCGAACTTCGCCAACGCCAGATGGACTCACCAGAGACGGTCGCGTTGCTGGCACCGCTTCTCGGGATCGCTCCGGAAAAAGGTTACGAGCCGATGCTCGCCGCCGGACCGCGTCTGCAGCAGGAGATCCAGAGCGCCGTCAAGGATTACATGATCGCCTGCACAGACCAAGCCGGCTTGGTGCTCGCCGAGGACATGCACTGGTTCGACACCGCGACGACGGAGGTGGTCCGATCGGTGATCGACGCGGGGGTCGGCCGGATTCTGGTGGTGATGACGACCCGAGACCGGACCTCCCTGCCCGACACCTCGAATCTGGACGTCATCGAGATCGGGCCGCTCAGCAATGCCGAAACCGATCAGCTGATCACCTCCATCCACCCCTCGATGTCGGCCCGCGACAGGGGGACGGTCCGACGTCGTTGCGACGGCGTGCCGCTCTACATCGAGGAAGTCGCTGCCAAGCTCAAAGAGAAGTCCGGTGAGACAACAGAATCGGCGCAAGTGCCCGATACGTTGTACGAGGCGCTGTTCGCGCGTTTGAGATCGAGTGAAGCGGCGATCAGAGTCGTCGAGGCGGCCGCGACCATCGGCAGCCAGTTCGATCGGGGACTTCTCCAAACGGTGGTCGCCATGGACGACGACTACCTCGACCGCATCTTGATGGAGCTGCACACCAGCACCGTCCTCGAGCCCGTTGACGACCACACGTGGCGATTCCGTCACGAACTGCTTCGCGAGGTGGCCGCCGAACTCCCGCCGCCCAGCCTTCGCCGCAGACTGCACAGCAGGGTGGCTGACGCGCTCATCGCCACGTCATCGGACGGTGATCCCGACTGGACCTCTGTGGCAGCGCATTTCGAGCACGCGCATCGCTTCGAAGAAGCCGCGGACGCATTCCAGCGGGCTTCTCGCGCGGCCCGCTACATCGGTGCGCTGGGCGAAGCGAAGGCACACCTGTCGCGCGCACTGCGTCAGCTCGAGCACCTTCCCGCAGGCCCCAAACGCGACCGCCGCGAGATGAACCTGCGCCTGCGGCACGGCTTCCTGGCATCGGCCGCCGAAGGTCCTGGCAGCGCCGAGACAGCCGCCGACTTCGAGCGGTGCCTGCAGCTCGGCGGGGCGGATCCCTTCGCCGATGAACTGTTCGCGACGCTGATGGCGCTGTTCACCTATTACGTCGGGCGCGCCGATCTACGGCGCTCGCAACAGATCGTCGAAACGCTTCGGGTCGGTGTCGACAACGGACGCGAATGGTGGCGGACCGAGAACATCGGCGGCTCAGGAACATTGGCGTGGCTTCGGGGCGACTTCGGCGAAGCCGGCGAACAGTTGGAGGAGGCGGCGCGGCTGATGGAAGTCCGCGGCCACCACGACGTCGAGTCCGAGTGGTTCATGCCTCACGACCCCGTCGTCCTGGTTCTGTCGGGCTTGGCTCAGGCTCGGTGGATTGCCGGTGATCTCGCAGGGGCAGGCGCCGCACTCGACCGCGGGGTGGAACGCATCGGCGAGCTGATCTTCCCGCAGGGGCCGTTCAGTCTGTGCTACCTCCGCTTCATCGAGGTCTTCATGCGGCTGGAAGCCGGCGAGGTCGACCGCGCGGTCGAATTGGCCGCCGAGATACCGGAACGGTCCGAGCGCCACGGCTTCGACCAGTGGGTGGCGATGGGCGCCACCCTGCACCGTCTCGCCCGTGCGATGGCGGCGCTGGCCGCAGGCGAGGCCGATTCGCAAGCGGTCACAGACGGCATCAATGCGATGTTGGGATGGACTGCCGCCTGCCGCTATGTGGGCGCGCTGAGCTTTCTCACGACGTTCGACGGTTACGCGGCGCGTCTGCTCATCGCGGCGGGGCGTTTCGACGAGGCGCGGGCTCAAATCGATGCTGGTCTCAAGCTCTCGGGTGACACCGGGATGCACTGCTACGACGCCGAGTTGCTGAGGCTGAAGGCCGCGACGCTCGACGACGTCGACGAGAAGGCGGCGCTGCTGCAGTCAGCATTCGAACTGGCGCGAAAGCAGAAGGCGCCTGTCTTCGCCCTTCGCGCTGCGCTCGACGATCATCGGCTGCGGGGTGATCCGGCGCGGTCGGCGATCGCCGAAGCGGTGAAGCTGTTCTCCGCTGACAGCACCTGGCCGGATCTCACCCGGGCGCGGGCGCTGCTGAGCTGAGTTCAGACCACCCGGTACACCTCGTATTCGACACCCCCGCCGTCACGCAGCCGCCCTTTGGCGACGAACACGCTTTGGTTCATCCACGCGTACGCGGGATCGCCCGTCTCCAGCCGAGGTGTCGTCCGGAAGTACTGGTCGTCGTAATCCGTGCCCGCACCGGTTGCCAGTGCGCCCGCGGCAGCCGCGTTCAATTCGAGCAGCCCGAAGTATTGAACGTAGACGCGAGCGTTGTCAGCAGTCTCGAATTGCAAACGGACATCGATGCGACCGAAGCCGTCGGGACCAACCAGGATCCAGTCGCCCGCCCCGCCGATGGCGCGAGCGTTGAACCTCTCACCGGTGGCCTCACCGTCGATGACTTCGACATAGATCCGCTGCCCCTGAGGTCCCGCACCGAAGTCGATCGGCGGCTTGAGAGACACCCAGAACGAGAACTCATGGTGCAGCTGAAGACTCATGGCCCGACCCCTGATTCGCGCGTCCTGATCCCCTACGAACCCACTAACGATACGTCGTCAGCTCTCCTGCGCGCGGCGTTCGCGATACGCCGCGACGTGCTGACGGTTACCGCAGTTGCCGGTATCGCAGAACTTCCCGGATCGGTTGCGGGACAGGTCGACCAGCACCGCCTCGCAGTCGGGTGCTGCGCAGATCTTGAGCCTGCGCAAGTCGCCCGCGCGGATGAGGTCGGCCAGCGCCATCGCGACCTCGGCGCCCATGCGCTGCCACAGCGGGTCGTGCACCGACGCCAGATGCAGGTGCCACTCGGGCATCTCGGCGTGCCGGGTCAGCCACGGCTGCGCTTTGGTGTCACTGAGCAGCGCGTTGACCTGCGCGACGGCGGCCTCCTCGTCGTCGGCAACAGCCCAGATGGTGCCGAGTCGCTCCCGTAAGCGGATCACCGAACTCAGCTCCGTGGCGTCGCGGTCCCGTCGACCGGTCCAGCCAAAGCTGTCCAGGTAGGCGTCCAGCGCAGCCTGGTCGACGAGCCTTTCACCGTCCACCCGATCGGTGTTGATCAGCACACATGCGGCCCTCAGCGTGATCTCGGTGTCATGAGCAAAAATCATTTGACCCATGACCTCCCCTCCGGCTAGTGTCATGACCAATCCCGATTTTACTCATTACATGCCGGAGGTGCCAGATGACGACGACCAAGCTCGACAGCGGCGTCGACCACTTCCGCCTCGGCCTGACCTTCGCGATCGGTTCCGCACTGAGCTTCGGCATGTCCGGGCCGCTGGCCAAAGCGTTGATGAATGCGGGCTGGAGCCCCACCGGCGCGGTCACCGCGCGCATGATCGTCGGCGCGCTGGCGATGGCGGTTTTCGCCACGATCGTGCGGCCCAGCTGGGTTCGGGAAGCCGTCACCCACCGCAGGATGGTCATCGCTTACGGCATCTTCCCGATCGCCGGCGCGCAACTCTGCTACTACAACGCCGTCGCGCATCTGTCCGTCGGCGTCGCGCTCCTCTTGGAATACACGGCCCCGGTTCTGGTCGTGGGATGGCTGTGGGCGACCACTCGTCGCAGGCCCACGAACCTGACGCTGGCGGGTGTCGCCCTCGCCGTCGCCGGAATCATGTTGGTGCTGGACGTTTTCGCCGGTGCTCACATCAACGCGGCGGGCGTCGCATGGGGCCTTGCCGCCGCCCTTTGTGCCGCAAGCTATTTCGTGCTGTCCGACAAGGTCGCGGCAGGGGACGACGACAACAGCCTCAATCCGGTCACGTTGGCCGCAGGCGGGCTGATCGTCGGCGCGGCCTCGACCGCGACGCTGGGCGTCACCGGCGTGATGCCACTGACGTTCACCACCAACGACACCGTCATCGCGGGGTGGACGATGTCGTGGATCGTCCCCGTCGTCGCTCTCGGCGTGGTCACCACCGCGATCGCCTACACGCTGGGCATCATGGGGATCTCCCGGCTGCGGCCGCGGTTCGCATCGCTGGTCGGGCTCTCCGAGGTGCTGTTCGCCGTGCTGGCCGCGTGGCTACTGCTCGACCAGGCCATCACGGTCACCCAAGCCGTCGGCGGCGCCGTCGTACTGGCCGGCCTGGCACTCGCCCGGCAGGGTGACCGCAGCGAGAAGGTCACCGCCGCGACCTGGCCTGACGCCGGCGGCGTCGACGAACTCACCCCATGCAGCAGGGCAAACGGTTAGCTCCACTCAGCACAGTGTGAAAACATGACGGCGTGACTCTGGCGCATAGCTCGGCCCGCGGGGCCGCCGTCCTGGCAATCGTTGGTTCCGCCGCCGCAGGCCTTCTCGCCACCGCGCCGAGCGCCGTGGCAGTGCCGTGCCCCGATGTCGAGGTCGTCTTCGCACGCGGAACCGCGGAACCGGCGGGGATCGGCCGGGTGGGCCAGGCCGTCACCGACGCACTGGCTGCACAGATCGCGCCCAGGACCGTCACCTCGTATGCGGTGAACTATCCCGCTGACTACGACTTTCTCACCGCCGCCGACGGCGCCACCGATGCCACCAACCGCATCTCACAGATGGCGCTGTCATGCCCGTCGACCAAGATCGTGCTCGGCGGCTACTCGCAGGGCGCCGCGGTGGTCGACATGCTGGCGGGCGTGCCCCCGCTCGGTAACAAGATCGGCAGCATCGGATCGGCGCCACCCCTGTCACCGACCGCTGCGGTGACCGTGGCCGCGGTGACCGTGTTCGGAAATCCCGCGACAAAGTTCGGACAACCGCTCTCGTCGGTGGGACAATTCGCCGGTCGGGCCATCGACCTGTGCAAGGACGGTGACCCTATCTGTTCGGATGGGCGAAACCCGCTCGCCCACAGGGGTTACGAGGATGCGATGGCTCAGCAAGCAGCGAGTTTCGCAGCCGGAAGGGTGTAAACGGAGAATGCGTGTAGTTGAAAAAGCAGCTGCCTTACTGGTCGGAGTCGCCGCCGCGATCATGCCGTCGATCGCCTATGCGCCGGTCGCATCGGCTGATTGCCCCGACATCGAGGTGATCTTCGCCCGCGGAACCGACGACACCCCCGGACTCGGCGCTGTCGGAGGCGCTTTCGTCAACTCCCTGCGAGGCAAGGTCGGCGGCAGGTCGGTCAACGCCTATGCCGTCAACTACCCGGCCGACTACGACTTCCTCGCCGCCGCTGACGGAGCCAACGACGCCAGCGCACACGTTCAGTTCATGATGGGCGCCTGCCCGAACACCCGGTTGGTCCTCGGCGGATACTCGCAGGGCGCCGCGGTGATGGATGTGATTGCCGCAGTGCCCATCCCGGTGATCGGCTTCAACAACCCACTGCCACCCAACGCGCCCGACTTCGTCGCGGCCATCGCGGTGTTCGGTAATCCGTCAGCCAAGCTCGGGCTGCCGCTCACGGTGAGCCCGGTGTGGGGCGGCCGGTCGATCGACCTCTGCAACGGGGGCGACCCGATCTGCCAGACCAACGGTGAGAGCGTCGCCGCCCACCGGTCACCGAGTTACACCGGCGGATTCGCCAACACCGCCGCCGATTTCGTCGCGGGCAGGGTTTAGCACGGTATGGGTCCTCGCCTGCGACGCGGCGTGGTCGTCGCGGTCACCGCGACACTGATGGCGGCAACCCTGCTCGTCGGCCCGTCAATCCTGCCCGGCGGCCGGGCCATCCCGTCAGCGTCGGCCGCATGTCCCCAGATCGAGGTGGTCTTCGCACGCGGACGCCTCGAGTCCCCTGGTGTCGGGGTACTCGGCAACGCGTTCGTCGGCGCGCTGCGGTCGAAGGTGAACAGGAACATCGGCGTCTATGCGGTGCGCTATCCCGCCGACAACGAGATCGACATCGGCGCCAACGACATGAGCGCACACATCCAGAGCATGGCCACCAACTGCCCCGACACCCGACTGGTGCTCGGCGGCTACTCGTTGGGCGCGGCCGTCACCGATGTGGTGCTTGCGCTTCCGTTCTCCTTCTTCGGGTTCGACAACCCCCTGCCCGCGGGCATGGATCAGAAGATCGCGGCCGTCGCACTGTTCGGAAACGGGGTCGCCTGGGTCGGGCCCATCACGAACTTCAGCCCGGTGTACTCCGATCGCACCATCGAGTTGTGCCACGGCGCGGACCCGATCTGTAATCCCGCCGACCCCAACACGTGGGAAGACAACTGGGGCGACCATGCGGCCAAGCAGTACATCAGCGCAGGAATGGTCAACCAGGCCGCGGACTTTGTCGCGGGCAAGCTGAACGTCTAGTCCGACAGGTCAGTTCAAGCGGCGGAGGTCGCGCGTGACCTCGATGCGCGCCTGCAGTTCGTCATCGGCCGGATAGTCCACGCCGACAAGCGTCAGACCCTGGGGCGGTGCGGCCGCGAAGTCGCTCGAGCGACGCGATTGCGTCAACAGCCCTGCGCACCAAGCCGGTTCGCGGCGGCCCTCCCCCACGGCGAGAAGTGCCCCGACCAGTGAGCGCACCATCGACCAGCAGAAGGCGTCCGCGGTGACGTGGACGGTGATGAGATCACCCGATCGGGTCCAGTCCAGTCGCTGTAGATCGCGGATCGTGGTCGCGCCCTCCCGGAAACGGCAGAACGCCGCGAAGTCCTTCAACCCGACGAGTTCCCGTGACGCGGCTGCCATCGACTCGACGTCCAGCGGCCTGGGCCACGGCGTCACGTACCGCGCCTGCTGTGGGTCGACGCCGTACGGGGCGGTCGACAGCCGGTATTCGTAGTGACGTCGCAGTGCCGAGAAACGCGCGTCGAAACCCGCAGGCGCACGGACGATGTCGCGGACCCGCACATCGGTAGGAAGCAGCCGCGACAAGCGGCGCACCAACGGCAGGAATTCGGCGTCACCTGGGCGGGTGGCGCGAGGGTAGGCATGCGGGATCGCGTCGGCTGGCACATCGACATGCGCCACTTGTCCCGTCGCGTGCACGCCGGTGTCAGTGCGGCCCGCTGCGCGCAATTGGACCGGAGTGCGGAACACCGTCGTCAGCGCCTCGTCGATCACACCGGCCACGGTGCGCTGCCCGGTCTGGGTGGCCCAGCCCGCGAAGTCCGTTCCGTCGTAAGCGATGTCGAGCCGTAACCGAACAAACCCGCCACCGGAATCGATGGCGGGCTCGTTCGTCATGTCACTAGGACTTGTCGGCATCCTCATCGGAGCCGGCGTCGTCGGCCTTCTCCTCGGCTTCGGCCTCTTCGACCTCGGCTTCGGCCTCGGCGGTCTGGGCGTCGGCAATGGCCTCGTCCTCCGCCTTGACCTCGTCGACCGAATCCTCGGCGAGAGGACCTTCGGCTTCCTCCGGCTCGACCGCGGCCTGCGGCGCCGCGGCAGCCGCGACGGGCGCGGCCTTCTTCGCTGCGCCGGCCTTGCGGGCACGGTTAGCCTCCGACGTCACCGTCTTCTCCCGCACCAGCTCGATGACGGCCATCGGGGCGTTGTCACCCTGACGCGGCTCGACCTTGATGATGCGGGTGTAGCCGCCTGCGCGGTCCGCGTAGAAGGGTCCGATCTCGGCGAACAAGGTGTGCACGACATCCTTGTCACGGATCTTCTTGAGCACCTCGCGCCGGTTGTGCAGCGTGCCCTTCTTGGCGTGGGTGATCAGCTTCTCCGCGTACGGACGCAGCGCCCGTGCCTTGGGCTCGGTGGTCTTGATCCGACCGTGCTCGAAGAGCGAGGTGGCCAGGTTGGCCAGCAGCGCCTTCTGGTGTGAGGACGATCCGCCGAGGCGACGGCCCTTGGTGGGCTTGGGCATTGCGACTATCTCCTATATGGGGCCGGTCCCCGTATCAGGTAGGACCGGGACGGTTTCTTCTTAGAGCTGTTCGGTTTCGGCGTAGTCCTGCGTGTCGTCCAGGTCGTAGCTGGCGTCGCTGTTCCACGTGCCGGTGGCGACGTCATAACCTGCGACCTCAGACGGGTCGAACGTGGCAGGGCTGTCCTTCAGCGAGAGACCGAGCTGGTGCAGCTTGATCTTCACCTCGTCGATGGACTTCTGGCCGAAGTTGCGGATGTCCAGCAGATCGGACTCCGTGCGAGCGACGAGCTCGCCCACCGTGTGCACACCCTCGCGCTTGAGGCAGTTGTACGACCGCACCGTGAGGTCCAGATCGTCGATCGGCAGAGCAAACGACGCGATGTGGTCGGCCTCGGCCGGCGACGGCCCGATCTCGATGCCTTCGGCCTCGACGTTGAGTTCGCGTGCCAGACCGAACAGTTCAACCAGGGTCTTACCGGCCGAGGCCAGCGCGTCCCGGGGGCTGATGGAGTTCTTGGTCTCCACGTCCAGCACCAGCTTGTCGAAGTCGGTGCGCTGCTCGACACGGGTGGCCTCGACCTTGTAGGTCACCTTGAGCACCGGCGAGTAGATCGAGTCCACCGGGATGCGGCCGATCTCCGCGCCGGCCTGCTTGTTCTGCACGGCCGGGACGTAACCGCGACCGCGCTCGACGACGAGCTCGATCTCCAGCTTGCCCTTGCCGTTCAGGGTGGCGATGTGCAGGTCGGGGTTGTGCACGGTGACGCCGGCCGGCGGCACGATGTCGCCCGCGGTGACCTCACCCGGGCCCTGCTTGCGCAGGTACATGGTGACCGGCTCGTCCTCCTCGGAGCTGACGACCAGCTCCTTGAGG
>DATEIG010000351.1:0-2632 GCA_035279185.1 Mycobacterium sp. | reverse complement strand
CCGACATCGTCGGCTCTACAGAACGTCGTTGATGTCGTTCTTGAGGGCTTCGGCGTCGGTGCCGAACACCGCCTGGACGCTGTTGCCGACCTCGATGACGCCCGCGGCGCCCAGCGTCTTGAGACGAGCCTGGTCGACCTTGTCCTTGTCGTGGACCTCGACGCGAAGGCGCGTGATGCAGGCGTCGACGTTCACCAGGTTGCCTCGACCGCCGAACGCGGCGATCACGTTCTCCGCCTTGGTGTCGGCGGTCACGGATGCAGGCGCTGTCGCGGTCGCCGTTCCGCCTGCGGTGACGGCGGTGGCGGACTCGGCGCCCTCGCCGAGGTTCGCCTGCTCCTCTGCCTCGAACTCGTCCTCGGGTTCGCGGCCTGGGGTACGCAGGTTCCAGCGCGTGATCGCGAACCGGAACAGCAGGTAGTAGACGACGAAGAACACCACTCCCATGCCGATCAGCAACGGGATGTTCTTCGCCGCGGGCGCGGTGCCGTAGAGAAGGAGGTCGATCAGCCCCGCGGAGAACGAGAAACCGAGGTGGATGTCGAGCAGGTAGGCGATCGCCAGCGACAGTCCGGTGAGCACCGCATGGATCAGGTAGAGCGGAAACGCCACGAACATGAAGGCGAACTCCAGTGGTTCGGTGACGCCGGTGAGGAACGCCGTCAGGCCCGCCGCCGCCAGGATGCCGACCGCGACCTTGCGCTGCCTCTTGTTGGCCACATGGATCATCGCCAGGGCCGCGGCGGGCAACCCGAACATGAGGATGGGATAGAAGCCCGACGTCAGGATGCCCGCGGTGGGATCGCCCGCCGCGAACCGGGTCAGTTCGCCCGTCACGGCTTCGCCGCCAGGCGGTTGGTAGTCGCCGTAGAGGAACCAGATGTAGGAGTTCGGGATGTGGTGCAGGCCCAGTGGGATCAGCATGCGGTTGGCGAACCCGTACACGAAGGCACCGAGCGCGCCTGCCCCGCCGATGAACTCGCCCAGGGCCGTGAGGCCCGCGTCGAAGATCGGATAGAAGTAGCTCATTGCGAAGGCGAGGAACAGGCTCGCCAGCGACACGATGATCGGCACAAAGCGTCTGCCGCCGAAGAATCCGAGGTAGGACGGCAGCTTGATGGTGTGGTAGCGATCGAACAGCCACGCGGTGACGAGGCCGACCACGATGCCCGCGAACACGCTGTAGTTGATCTGAGCCTGATCGCCTGCCTTGTCGACCTCGCCTGCGAGCACGATCGGCGACATGGTCTTGAAGACGGCCTCGACCACCAGGTAGCCGACGACCGCGGCCAGCGCTGTCGAACCGTCGGCCTTCCTGGCGAAACCGATCGCGACGCCGACCGCGAACAGCAGCGGAAGGTTCGAGAAGAGCGCGTCACCGGCGGCGCTCATCGCCTTGAAGAACGGCCCGATGACCGGGGCTTCGATCCTTCCCAGCAGGTCAGGCTGGCCGAGGCGCAGCAGGATGCCCGCCGCGGGAAGGACCGCGATCGGCAGCATGAGGCTCTTGCCGAGCCGCTGCAGCTGCGCGAAGCCAGGGAAGTGTCGACCCGACTTCCGTTGTGCTCCAGTTGCTTTCGACGCGTCGGTCATGGTGATCACCCTCCTGTCGCCGCAAACAGCGCTGCCGCCGAAGCTCTCGCGGAAGCTTAGACGAGAATGCGGGCACGCTCGTATTGTTTGGGTGGTGAGCGAAACGCAGGTTCAGGCGCCCGTCGCGGGGCGTGCAGTTCGGCTGGAAGAGGTCCCCGACCCGGTGTTCTCGCAGGGCATGGTCGGCTACGGGGCCGCGGTCGACCCACCTCGCGAGGTCGTGGTGGCCGTCGCTCCGGTCAGCGGAAAACTGCTGAGGCTGATGCCGCACGCCTATGTCGTGATGACCGCCGACAACGTCGGGATTCTGGTCCACCTCGGCCTGGACACCGTTGCTCTGAAGGGCGAGGGCTTCACCGCGCACGCCGCGCAGGGCGACGAGGTGACCGCGGGACAGCCCATCATTACCTACGACGTGCCTGCGATCGAAGCCAAAGGGCTCAACCCCATCGTGCCCGTCGTCGTCATGGACGAGCGCGAGTCGTCGAACGTCATCCCGTCGGGCGCCGTTGTCGGCGGGACTGACATCGCCTCCGGCGCCGACCTTTTCACGGCGCACAAATAGATGGAAGTCATCATCCTCTCCGACGCCGAGGAGATCGGTGGCGTCGCCGCCGATGCGATCACCTCCCTGCTGCAGCGGAACCCGACAGCGGTGCTAGGGCTTGCCACGGGATCGTCGCCGCTGGCGATCTACGACGAGTTGGCGGCGCGCTACGAGGCGGGCGACATCTCGTTCCGCCAGGCCCGCGGGTTCACCCTCGACGAGTACGTCGGCCTGCCCGCCGACCATCCGCAGCGCTACCGCACCGTGATCGACGAGGTGTTCGTGTCCCGGGTCGACTTCGCACCGGGCGCCGTCGAGGGCCCCGACGGCCTGGCCTCCGACATTCCGGGCGCGTGCGCGGCCTACGAGAACGCGATCAAGGCTGCGGGGGGAGTCGACCTGCAGATACTGGGAATCGGTACCGACGGGCACATCGCGTTCAACGAACCGGGCTCCTCGCTGGCCTCTCGCACCAGGATCAAGACGCTGACC
>DATEIG010000350.1:0-2200 GCA_035279185.1 Mycobacterium sp. | reverse complement strand
GCCGCGTCCATCTCTGCTCGTCGATGGCCGCCACGGTCGGCGGCCGCGGCCAGGCCGTCTACGCCGCTGCCAACCGCATGCTCGACGCGATGGCCCACCGACTCCGCGGCGACGGTGTCGACTGTGTGTCCGTGCAGTGGGGCCGCTGGACCGTGCACCTCGATCTCGACGCCGCGGGCCGGGCGAAGCTCGCAGGCTCCGGTGTCGTCGCCATGTCACCCGCCGATGCGCTCGCACACGGGATGGGCGGTCTGCGGCGCAACGCGATCGTGGCCGCCTTCGACCTGGACCGGGCCAGGCCCGCGCTGGAGACACTCGGCTACGGTCCGGTCTTCTCGCAGTTGATGCCGAAGCCGGCCGGGGCCGTCGAACCCGTTGACACGACAGATGTCTCACAGCGGTTCATGAAGCTGCTCGCCGAAGTGATCGGCCTCGACAACGCCGACGGCATCGACACCACGATTCCGATGGTCGCGATCGGCCTCGACTCGCTGCAGGCCTTGGAGTTCCGCAAGCGGGTCCAGGTCGAGTTCGACTACGAGCTCGACGTCGCCGACATGCTCAGCGGCGCGTCGATCGACGACGCGCTCGCCAAGCTGAGCGCGCTGCCCCGCGCCACCGGCATCGACGCCGTCGACGTCACGGACCGCGCACGTCGGGCCGCCGACAGGATCGTTCCCGGTGACCTGGACGTCGCGCGCATGCGTTCGGCGCGAGCCGACCTCGACATCGTGGGCATGGGCGCCATGATGAACGCACTCAGACCGGCGCTGAGCCAGGACGACGGCCGCAGCGCGGACGCCATCGCCGACCGTCTCGAGTTCGCACCGCGGCACCGGTGGCTGCTGAACAGGTGGCTGGGCGTGCTCACCGAGCACGGCCACCTCGTCCGCGACACGACGGCCGCGTACCGGCTCGGCGGTCCCGTACCGGAGCCGAACCGTCCGGATCTGTACGCGCTGTGCGACGACCTCGGATACCCGGCCGCGCTCGCGGACTTCATGCTCAGCTGCAACGAGCACCTGACCGAACTGGCCCAGGACCGCATCACCATCCAGCAGCTGTTGTTCGCCGACGGCGAGATGGCCACCGCTGTCGCCGGTTACCGCGACAACGTCGTCGGCCAGTACCTCAACCGCGCTGCCCGCGAGGTCATTTCGGCCTGGGTGCGCGAACGACAGCGCGACCGGTCACCGGTCCGTGTTCTCGAGCTGGGCGCCGGCACCGGCGGCACGACCGACGATGTGCTCGCCGGGCTGTCCGGGATGGAGGTGGATTACCACTTCACCGACGTCTCGCAGTTCTTCCTTCGTGCTGCCCGAGAGCGTTTCGGCGAGCACCCCCTGCTCCGCTACGGCATCGTCGACCTCAACGCCGACCTGCCGCGACAGGAACACTGCGACATCGTGGTCGCGGCGAACGTCCTCCACAACGCACTCGACATCGCAGATGCGCTGCGACAACTGCACTCGCTGATCAACCCCGGCGGCGCACTGATCTTCATCGAGACGTGCACCGCGAACTATCAACTGCTGACGTCACTGAAATTCCTGATGTCGCCGAATCCCGGCGAGCCCCACCCCGGCAGATCCGATGTCAGGAAGGGGACACGCATCTTCCTGTCAGAAGACGAGTGGTGTGCTCAGCTGTCGGCGGCGGGCTTCGCGCCGCTGCCCGTGCTGCCCACACCCGAGCACCCGCTGCGTGCGCTGGACCAACGGCTGTTCGTCGCCGCCCGCCACTAGTCGGCTGCCATCGCCTCGCGCAGGGATCGCGGCCGCAGGTCGGTCCAGTGCTCCTCCACGAACGCCAGACAGTGCGCGCGGTCGTCCTCCCCGAAGACAACGCGCCACCCCTCCGGTACGGCCACGAATGAGGGCCAGAGACTGTGCTGGTCCTCGTCGTTCGCCAGCACATAGAACGTCCCGTTCTCATCGTCAAACGGATTGATACTCAACGGTTCTCCTCGTCGAATGGCCGACCCGGCCGATGTCGGCACCGAGCACCCGGTCCGACAGCCTGCCCAGACAGCTCAAATTGGGGAAGCCGGGCCCCTCGTTGAGACCGGCCAGGTTGGGCAAGAACAACTTCGGCGCGACGTCGGCGACTGCCAGATCGTGCCCGATGGACTCCTCGAGGCGCTCGCGGGTCGGCGGGCCGCCGAGTCCCGCCGACAACGTACGTGCGGCGTCGGGATCGA
>DATEIG010000349.1:0-5868 GCA_035279185.1 Mycobacterium sp. | reverse complement strand
CACTGTGATCGCCGCCGCGATCAGGGCGAGCCCGACAGTGGTCGCGGGCGTGATCGGACGCCTGCGGTGCGAAGCGCGCGACATCACGACGCCGGGACCGCGGTAGCGCATCGGTGCACCCGCCGGCCGTCGCCGGTTCTGGGCCGCCCGGCGGGGCACGCGTCGTGCCGCGGAGGGGCGGCCGGGTGCCCGCACAACCGGTCCCGTCAGGACTTCCCGTGTCTCCAGAACTGTCATCTGCCTCGCCTTTCGCTCCGCCGGTTCGCTCTTATGTTCGAACTCTACTCGATCAGGTGTTCGATTGATAGAACGTGTGATCGAACTGTTGCGAAACGATAAGGCAGCCCACCGACAACCCAGCCCCGGCGCATGTCAGCGGCGAAACAGATCGCGACACGCCTCGAACACATGTTTGATTATCGAACCGCGGGCGACTACATTCGGCGCCATGAGCGAGGACCGCACGGACACTCAGAACAGCGCAACAGGCGGCGGCCTGACCGAGCGTCAGCGCACGATCCTGCAGGTCATCCGCGCATCGGTGACCAGTCGCGGGTATCCGCCGAGCATCAGGGAGATCGGCGACGCGGTGGGCCTGACGTCCACCTCGTCCGTCGCGCACCAGCTGAGGACGCTGGAGAAGAAGGGCTATCTGCGGCGCGACCCGAACCGGCCCCGTGCCGTCGACGTCCGCGGTGCGGACGACGTTGTGACGCCGATCGTCAGCACGGAGGTCGCCGGGTCCGACGCCCTGCCCGAGCCGACGTTCGTTCCGGTGCTCGGCCGTATCGCCGCCGGCGGTCCCATCCTGGCCGAGGAGGCTGTCGAGGACGTCTTCCCGCTACCCCGCGAACTCGTCGGCGAGGGATCGCTGTTCCTGCTCAAGGTGGTGGGCGACTCGATGGTCGATGCGGCCATCTGCGACGGTGACTGGGTGGTCGTGCGTCAGCAGAACGTCGCCGACAACGGCGACATCGTCGCGGCGATGATCGAGGGCGAGGCCACGGTCAAGACCTTCAAACGCACCCGCGGTCAGGTCTGGCTGATGCCGCACAACCCGGCCTTCGACCCGATTCCCGGCAACGACGCCGCCGTTCTGGGCAAGGTCGTCACCGTGATCAGGAAGATCTGACTCAGTCGGCTTTGACGAACCCGTTGGCGCGGGCGAACTCCTCGTCGATGAAGTAGACATCCGCGGGGATGTGGTCGTAGAGATCGCTCTCCGGTCCCCAGAACATCCCGGATTTGGTGTCCGCCTTGATCGGATACCCGCCTGGTGCGGTGTACGGGTCGTCGAGCGGCAGTCGGAACGAGGTCTGCGCAGGGGGCGCCGCCGCGGTTTCCGGGTCGGGCGGCGGAGGTGGCGTGACCGGTTCGACGAAGTCCTCCGGCGGCTCGTCGAACTCGGCCGACGAATGCCTGCCCGAAATCGTGTCCGGCTCCGCAGGGATGCGCGTCGGGGCGGTGTCGGTGTCGTCGGGTTCGGGTTCGAGTTCGGAGAACTCGTCGCCGTCATCGTCGGATTCCTCGATGTCCGGCTCGTGGAAGGGATCCCGGCCGCCGGCGCCCAAGCCGTACAGCGCCGCATCCGATGGCCTCCCATAGCTCTCGGCCAGCCGTGCCCTGCCGTACTCCTCGGGCTCCTCGGCGTAGGACGTCTCGCCCTCCGCCTCGGTGTCGTGGGTGTCCGCGGCGTCGAAATCGGGGTCGAACGGGTGGTCCGCTTCATCGTGGCCGCCGCGCCGGTTGCGAAGCGTGGCAAAGAGAATCAACCCGATCAGGATCAGCAACGGGATGCCGGCCAGCAGCCACCACCATGAGGGCGTGAACCAGTTGCGCTCCTGGGACTTCGCCGCCGCCCCGTCGGACACATCCGGCGGCTCGTAGCCCGGCACGGTGAGGCCGGCAAGGCCCGACGCCAGGTTGGCCGGTTCGGTGCTGAACTTGTCCGTCTGCTTGTCCCAGGAGATCTGACCACCGGTGAACCGCTGGGAGATGACGTTGCCGTCCTCGGTCTGATCGGCCACGGGCGGCCCCAGCGAGCCGACGGCGCCACCGAGTTTGTCCCAGGCCGCGTTCATCGCGCCGCGCACGATGAACGCACCGTAGTCGGGCGTCCAGAAGATCAGCGGCTTGTCCTCGGCGGAGAAGGTGCTGACCCGGCTGCCCGTCTTGAGCCCGCCGTCGGCCTCGTTGCTGGTCGGCAGGCCCAGGTCGCTCTGCGGGCCGCCGACGGATTCGTACTTCTTGAGTACCTGGCCGCTGACGACGTTCGCCCCGGTGGCGGGGCTGTAGAAGATCTTGCCGCCGGTGAAGTCCTGCCCCGCGCCGTCCTGACCGATCGCGTACTGCGGCCCCTGCTTGGCGCCGAGCGGCCCGAGCGGTCCGCCCGCGGCCCGGCGCGCGGCGTTGATCGCCGACGTCGGGTCGTCGGGGACAGCCAGCCCACCCAACTGCCCGGCGAGGTCGGGCGGCACAGTGGTGAATTGCTTCGTGGACCTGTTCCAGGTGAGCTCACCGCCGGTGAACTTCTGCGACACCAGGTCGCCCTTGAATACCTCGTCCTCGGTCGGTACACCCAGGACCCCCGCCGAGCCGCCGAGCCTGTCCCACGCGGCGTTGATCGCGCCGCGCACGACACGCGCGCCGGTGTCCGGGGTCCAGAAGATGACGGGCTTGTCGGCGGCGCTGAACGTCGTGTTGCGGCTTCCCGGAGCCTTGCCCGCACCCTCGTCGATGGTCGGGAAACCCAGGTCACCGTCGGCGGCACCGCCCAGCGAGTCGTACTTCTGGAGGATCGCGCCCGTCACGGAGTGGGCACCGGTGTCGGGGGTGAAGAGGATCTTGCCGCCCGCGTAGTTCTGCCCGAAGCCGCCGCCGACCGGATACAGGCCTCCGTCGCCGGGGCCCAGGGGCCCCGTCGGACCCCCGCTCGCGTCATAGGCCCGGTTGATCGCGTCGGCGGCGTCGGATTCCGGGGTCGCCGAGGAGACCGGCGAGAGCACGAGCGCAGTGGCCGCGGCCAGCACAGCAGCCGCTGTGCGGCCGAAAACGGAGTTCAGCAGGGCACGCTCCCCACTCGTCCACCTCCCGTGTTACGGCAAAGTCCACCTGAAACTATCGCGTTCACCTGCCGTGCGTCAGATAGACACGATAGCGACAGGATTTCGCGACTCTCGCCGTAACCGCGATCGCAGGGCTCAGCTACACGCCGAGCGAGCGTCCGATGATCTCTTTCATGATCTCGGTCGTGCCGCCGTAGATGGTCTGCACGCGGGCGTCCAGATAGGCCCGCGCCACGGTGTACTCCCTCATGTACCCGTAGCCGCCGTGCAACTGCAGGCAGCGGTCGATGAGATGGACCTGCTTCTCGGTGGCGTACCACTTCGCCATCGAGGCCTGCTCCGCTGACAGCTTGCCGTCGAGATGCAGCCGGATGAACTCGTCGACCATGATCCGCACAACCGTTGCCTCCGTGGACAATTCGGCGAGCAGGAAACGGCTGTTCTGCTGACTGCCGATCGGCTTGCCGAAGGCCTTGCGCTCCTTGGTGTACTGCAGCGTCTCGGTCAGCACGGCCTCCATGGCCGCGGCGGCCATCACCGCGATGTTCAGACGCTCCTGCGGCAGGTTCTGCATCAGGTAGATGAAACCCATGCCCTCCTCACCGAGCAGGTTCTCGGCGGGCACCTTGACGTCGGTGAACGACAGCTCGGCGGTGTCCTGGCCGTCCAGGCCGATCTTGTCGAGCTTGCGTCCCCGCTCGAAGCCCTCCATCCCGCGCTCGACGACCAGCAGCGAGAAGCCCTGCGCACCCTTGTCGGGATCCGTCTGGGCCACCACGATCACCAGGTCGGCGTTGATGCCGTTGGTGATGAAGGTCTTCGCGCCGTTGAGCACGTAGTGGTCGCCTTCTTTGACGGCCCTGGTCTTGATGCCCTGCAGGTCGCTGCCGGTGCCTGGTTCGGTCATCGCGATCGCGGTGATGATCTCGCCGGAGCAGAACTTGGGCAGCCACCGCTGCTTCTGCTCGTCGGTGCCGAGGTTGAGCAGGTACGGCGCGATGATGTCGTTGTGCAGGCCCCAGCCGATGCCGCTGTATCGGCCCGCCGTGGTCTCCTCGGTGATGATGCAGTTGTAGCGGAAGTCCTGGATGCCGCCGCCGCCGTACTCCTCGGGCACGTCCATGCCGAGGAAGCCCTGCTTGCCCGCCTCCAGCCACACACCGCGGTCGACGATCTTGTCCTTCTCCCACTCGTCGTGGAACGGTGCGACGTGCCGGTCCAAAAACGTCCGGTAGGACTCGCGGAACAGTTCGTGCTCGGGCTCGAAGAGAGTGCGCTCGTACTTGACGACGTTGCCCATGGAGGACCTCCGGAAGTGGACGGCAGCTTTGGCCCGACGATATACCACCCAACCGGATGGTTGGTAATCACCGCCGTTCCGACCAGCCGTTGTGACCTGCACCACCGATGTGCGGTGTGCGTTTAACGAACCGTTGATCCGGGGAACGAAACAGTCACCATCCGACCCGTAGGAGGAAAGCGTCATGGCGGACAACAACAGCGGCCCCGAAGAAGCCATCAAGGGCGTCGTCGAGGGCGTGAAGGGCAAGGCGAAAGAGGTCGCGGGTGCCGTGACCGGTCGCGACGACCTCTACAACGAGGGCAAGGCCCAGCAGGACAAGGCCGACGCACAGCGCAACGCCGCTCAGAAAGAGGCCGAAGCCGAAAGCGCCCGCGCCGCCGCCAAGGTCGCCGAGGAACGTCAGAAGGCCGAGCAAGAGGGCTGATCCAGACCAGAGAAATGGGGCGCCGAGGGGTGCCCCATTTTTCGTGTCTACGGGTCCGCAGTACGGGTCCCGGCGAGGTCGTGGCGCAACCGCTCGAGCGTCACGTCCAAGCGGTGTGCCAGTTCGGCGGCGTGCGCCAGTTCGCGCGCCAATCGCTGAGGCACCGATCGGCGGTGGCGGTAGACGAACCTGTGGTCGAAGCCGGCCCAGAGATCCATCGCCCGCGTCCGGAGCTGAATCTCGATCGGCACGCGTTCGATGCGGCGCGACACTGAGACAACTACTTCACCCATGACGTGGAAGCTCCTGTAGCCGTTCGGCTTCGGGGACGCGATGTAGTCCTCCACCTCCGTGACGTGGAGGCCGGGAAGCGCGCCGAGATGCCGCGCGAGGCGATACACATCGGATACGCCGCCGCAGACGATGCGCACACCGGCGATATCGCGGATCGCCGCGCCGACAGCCTCCGGTTCGAGCGGGCAACCGATCCGCGCCGCCTTGTCGACGATCCGGTCGAAGCTCTTCACCCGGGAGGTCACCGCCTCGACCGGGCGGCCGCGACGAGGGTCGTCGAGCCGGTCACCGAGCAGCGTGACCATCGACTCGACTTTCGCGATCGCCGACCGGTAGGGCGCGGAGAAGGCTGCGAATTGGGCACGACTGAAATCCTTTGCGGCGGAGACGAAGTCGACATCGTCGTCGCAGCCGATCATCGCGGTCATGATCACCTCTCTCGATGGCCGTCCCACCATCATCGGCGCGCCGGGAGCGGGCCGCCATCGGGTGCGACCACCATTTGTCCGGGGTATCGACGTGCAGACGCCGACGCCGCGCGGCGGCTACGGGTCGCATCCGCGTCGGAATGGGTGTCAGACCCGATAGGCAGCGGTCCCGAAGCCGTCGACACTGTGATCTGAAGACCTCGAGGAGGTGCTGATGACACGAAGACACCGGGAACCCGAGTTCGACACCTACACCGTCCGTTTGCCGCAGTGGAGCGGGCCGACGGGCGATCGCGTCGACCGGCTCGTGCTGACGCTGGCGGTCCTCGTCTCACTGCTCGCCGTACCCATCGC
>DATEIG010000348.1:0-13507 GCA_035279185.1 Mycobacterium sp. | reverse complement strand
CCATTGCCTAAACTTTGTAACCGTGAGTCCGAACGGTAACCCGCGTGACCTGACGGCGGTCGCCCAGGATTACCTCAAGGTCATCTGGACCGCGCAGGAGTGGTCGCACGAGAAGGTGAGCACCAAGATGCTCGCCGAGCGCATCGGGGTGTCGGCCAGCACCGCGTCCGAGTCGATCCGCAAGCTCGCCGACCAGGGGCTGGTCGACCACGAGAAGTACGGCGCGGTGACCTTGACCCAGGCGGGCCGCAGGGCCGCGCTGGAGATGGTGCGCAGGCATCGGCTGATGGAGACCTTCCTGGTGCGGATGCTCGGCTACAGCTGGGACGAGGTGCACGACGAGGCGGAGGTGCTCGAGCACGCCGTCTCAGACCGCATGCTCGACCGCATCGACGCCAAGCTCGGCTACCCGAAACGCGACCCGCACGGCGACCCGATTCCGGCCGCCGACGGCCACGTGCCGACGCCGGATGCGCGCCAGCTGTCGGTGTGCTCCGACGGCGAATCGGGCACGGTGGCCCGCATCTCCGACGCCGATCCGGAGATGCTGCGCTATTTCGACAGTGTCGGCATCACGCTGGATTCGCGTTTGATGGTGCTCGCCCGCCGCGACTTCGCAGGCATGATCTCGGTCGCGATCAAGAGCGCCAACGCCAGAGAGGACGACCCGGGTACGACGGTCGACCTGGGTAGCCCTGCGGCTGAGGCGATCTGGGTCGTGGCGTAGCGGGGCGTCGACTCATTGAGACTGCGTTCCTGGCGCAGAACTGCGAGTAGCACGCGCCGTCAGCGCAGTCTCGATGTTGTGCGGTTATTGCGCGCCGCCCATGAGCGTGTTGCTCGGCAACGAGGAGTCCAGCACTTTGCGCGCCGTCTCGACGCCCGCGACGGGCAGTCCGTCCGGCTCGAGCAGCCCGACCTGAACCAGGACGCTGGCCTGGTCCCAGTAGATGTGTTCGTGGGTCAGCTTGTCGTCCTGGAACTGCACGATGGCGACAGCCGGAATCTCCACGGCGCGTCCGGTGGGCTCGACGCCGGGCAGCATCCAGTCGATGTGGGTGGTGTGCGTGAAGCGAAGGATGAACTCGTCGACGAGGGAGGTCTCCCCGACCGTGCGGCTGACCGGGACCAGTTCGAAATCGGGAGGGTTCACCCCGACGAAATGATTCGCGTAGAAGTGTCGCAGGCTGTCGAAGCCGACGCCGCCGGTCATGGTCGGGATGTGGTTGACGTAGGGCTCGGGAACCATCGTGGCCATGGTGGCGTCGACGTCTCGGGTGTCGAACTCGTACGCGCAGTGTGCATCCCATAGCGCGGCAAGATCGTGAGCGGCCATCGTCCACCTCTTCCAGTGATTCCGGCTGTTGACCGATACTGCCAGACGTCTACAGGGTTGCGGGGCGCACTACGACAACCGATGTCGTCGTGGCGGGCCCGTCACGCAGCAGTGCGATCACCCGGCTATCGGGGTCTTTCGCCGCGTAGACGCCGTCGATGCCCGCGGGGCTCAACGCCCGGCCGTGACGGGCGGAGTCGGCCTCGGCGGCGGTCAGGTCACGGTGCGGAAACGCCAACAGACATGCTGCGTCGAGAGTGTACGACAGCGCGGGCGCGTCGGCGAGCGCGTCGAGCGCGTGCGCCTCGTCGAGCCCGAAGCGGCCGACACGGGTACGCCGCAACGCGGTGAGATGTCCTCCGACGCCGAGGGATTCGCCGACATCACGCGCCAGAGCGCGGATATAGGTACCGCTCGAACAGTCCACCTCGACGTCGACGTCGACGACATCGCCGGACCGCCGGACGTCGCACACCTCGAAACGATCGATGCGCACCGGCCGTGCGGCCAACTCGACCGCTTGGCCTTCGCGGGCAAGCTGATAGGCCCGCTTGCCACCGACCTTGATGGCGCTGACCGCCGACGGGATCTGTGCAATCTCGCCGCGTAAGGCGGCCACCGCCGCATCGATAGCCTTGTCGCTGACGTTCGACGCCGAAACCGCTTGCAGCACTTCGCCGTCGGCGTCTTCGGTCGTCGTGGTCTGACCCAACCGGATCGTGGCGGCATAGGACTTGTCGGTCGCGGTCAGCAGACCGAGGATCTTGGTCGCCCTCTCGATACCGACGACGAGGACACCGGTGGCCATCGGGTCCAGCGTGCCCGCATGGCCCACTTTCCTGGTGGAGAAGATGCGCCTGCACTTGCCGACGACGTCGTGGCTCGTCATCCCCGCCGGCTTGTCGACGATGACGAGACCGGGACCTGTTGCGCTCCCCGCGTGCGCGGCGTTCACAGCACGATCGCCGTCAGGGCCAACCCGTCGCGCACCGACCAACGACCCCGCAGCGTGGTCAACGGCGGCCCCGACAGAGCGGCCGGGTCGATCAGCACGCGCGACTCGAAACCGCCTGCGGCACCGGTCCCGTCGAGGCTGAACACGATGTGCGCATCCTCGAAGCCCAGCCAGCGCTGCGTGAGCGGATACCAGGCCTTGTACGTGGCCTCCTTGGCGCAGAACAGGATTCGGTCCCAGTGCAGTCCCTCGGGCAGAGCGGACAACTCCGATCGCTCGGCGGGCAGGCTGATCGCGTCAAGCACCCCGTTGGGCAACACGTCGTGCGGTTCGGCGTCGATACCCACCGACCGCACGACGTCCTTGGCGGCGACAGCGGCGCCCCGGAAGCCCTCCGTGTGGGTCAGGCTGCCCACCACACCGTCGGGCCAGCACGGCTCGCCCTTCTCCCCCTTGAGGATCGGCACCGGCGGAATGCCGAGCTCGGAGAGCGCAAGCCGCGCGCAGTACCGCACCGTGATGAACTCGTTGCGGCGCTTGGGCACCGACTTCGCGATCAGCGGCTCCTCTTCGGGGAGCGGTGCGAGATCCGGTGGGTCCGCGTACACCTCGGCTGCGGACACCGTGTCCGGCAGCACGTGGGAGAGCAGCGTCATCGCGACCGCGTCGCCTGCCGGTTGGCGATGCGCTCCTGCACCTTCCTCGCGTTCGTCCGCATCTCCTCGGTGATCTCGAAATGACCGCCGAACTCGTTGAGATAGCCGGGCGGATAGTCCGGGTCGGGCAGCACCTGGCGCAACCAGCGATATGGCTTGCGGCGGCGCCACTCACGCGGATAACCGACGGACACCTCCTCGAAGCGCACGCCGTCGTACCAGGTGGTGCGCGGGATGTGGAGATGCCCGTACACCGAGCAGATCGCGTTGTACCGGGTGTGCCAGTCGGCTGTCGCGGTGGTGCCGCACCACAGCGAGAACTCCGGGTAGAACAGCGCATCGCACGGTTCGCGCACCAGAGGGAAGTGATTCACCAGGACGGTCGGCGTCACCCAGTCGAGGGCCTCCAAGCGCTTGCGGGTGATCTCCACCCGCTCGCGGCACCATGCGTCCTTCGTCGCGTACGGCTCGTTGGAGAGGACGAACTCGTCGGTGGCCACCACGTTGCGCTCCCTGGCGATCGCGAGGCCCTCGGCCTTGGTCGCGGCACCCTCGGGCAGGAACGTGTAGTCGTAGAGCAGGAACATCGGCACGATCGTGGCCGGGCCGCCTGCGTCGGTCCAGACGGGGAACGGGTGTTCGGGGCTGACCACCCCGAGTTCGTCGCACATGTTGACCAGATAGTCGTAGCGGGCCCGCCCGAACACCTGCATCGGATCCCTGGTCGTCGTCCACAGTTCGTGGTTGCCCGGCACCCAGATGACCTTGGCGAAACGCTTGCGCAGCAGGTCCAGCGCCCACCGGATCTCGTCGGTGCGCTCGGCGACATCGCCCGCGACGATCAGCCAGTCGTCCGGCGAGGCGGGGTGCAGCGACTCGGTGACCGGCTTGTTGCCGGTGTGACCCGTATGCAGGTCGCTGATCGCCCAGAGTGTCGCCACAACCGACCAGCCTACTGGCGCGCCGCGCTGCCGCCCGGCCGCCAACTAGAACGTGTTCTCGTTTCCGCTCCGGCGCCACGCGGGCGACTTGTATAGTCCCCGCAGGGTCGGCGATCAGCGAGGGGATTTCATGACCACCAGAATCCGGTTGTTCGCGGCGTTCGGCGCGCTGGTGGCGGCGGTGATCCTGGTCGCGCAGAGCGGACCACTGACGGTGTCGGCACCCGATCCGGTGCAGCTGCGCTCGACGTGGGCGCCGATGCCGGTCGCGACGACGACGATCAAGTGGCCGGTGATCGACCTCACCGATCCGGATCCGTTCGACCCGTGCCGTGACATCCCGTTCGACGTGATCCAGCGCATCGGCCTGGCCTTCACCCCGCCCGAGCCGGAGGACGGGCTGCGCTGCCACTACGACGTCGGCAACTACCAGATGGCCATCGAGGCGTTCGTCTGGCGCACGTACGAGGAAAGCCTGCCCGCCGATGCCATCGAACTCGACATCGACGGCCACCGCGCGGCGCAGTACTGGGTGATGAAGCCGACCGACTGGAACAACCGGTGGTGGATCACCTGTGCGATCGCGTTCAAGACCGACTACGGGTTGATCCAGCAGTCGCTCTTCTACGCGCCGACCTACACGCCCGACGACGTCGACTGCCTGCAGACCAACCTGCAGCGCGCCCACGAGTTGGCGCCGTACTACAAGTACGACAAAGCCACTACCGAGTGACCCCGGTCGGCGGGCACGACCGCCGACCCGAGGAGGCCCACCCCTAGGGTGGATGCAGTGACCCGCGCCGCGACTGTCATCGGTCGCTCCCTTGGCCGCCTGCTGGGCCTGCCGCCCCACGCGTGCGAGTACGACGTGATCCGCGGTCTGCGCGTGCCGATGCGCGACGACGTGGATCTGCTCGCCGACCATTACCGACCGCTGACGCCGAAACCGGCGGGGACACTGCTGGTGCGCACGCCCTACGGCCGCGGATATCCCGTCTCGGTGCTGTTCGGCAGCATCTACGCGGCCCGCGGTTACCACGTGGTGGTGCAGAGCGTCCGCGGCACGTACGGCTCCGGAGGCGGGTTCAGCCCGTTCGTCAACGAGATCGTCGACGGCGCCGACACCGTTGCGTGGCTACGCGAGCAGCCATGGTTCACCGGCTCGTTCGGCACCATGGGCGCGTCCTACTTCGGGTTCACCCAGTGGGCGCTGCTGACCGACCCGCCGCCGGAGATGGCCGCCGCCGTCATCACCGTCGGCCCGCACGACCTCAGCGGGCCTCGTTGGGGCACAGGAACATTCGGGTTGAACGACTTCCTCGGCTGGAGCAACGACGTCGCCCGCCAGGAGGATCCGGGGCGGATACGCGGAATCGTGCGAGCAGTCCGGTCACGCCGACAGCTCGCACGCGCAGCCGCCGAACTGCCCGCGGGCGCCGCGGGCCGCAGGCTCCTCGGGAAAGGGGCGCCATGGTACGAGTCGTGGCTCGAACACCCCGAATACGACGACCCGTTCTGGACGCATACACAGCTGCAGCCCGCGCTCGACAGCTCCGAGGTGCCCGTTCTGCTGCTCAGCGGTTGGCAGGACGTGTTCGTCGAGCAGACGGTCGAGCAGTACACGCGATTGCGCAGCCGCGACGTGGCGGTCGCCGCGACGATCGGACCGTGGACGCACGCGCAGATGCTGACCAGAGGCGCGCCGACGGTGTTGCGTGAGTCGCTGGCCTGGTTCGACACTCACGTGGCCGGCAGCGGGCGCGCACGGCGGAGCGCGGTGCGCATCCACGTCAACCACCACGGCTGGCGCGACCTCCACGACTGGCCACCCAGCATGCCCGAGCACGTGCGGTATCTGCAGCCGGGCGGGCGACTCGGCGACGCCGTACCGCCCGACACGGCGCCGTCACCGACGTTCACCTACGACCCCGCGGACCCGACGCCCACCGTCGGCGGCCGGCTCCTCTCCCCCGCAGGCGGCTATCGCCGGGACGACGCGCTCGCCGAACGCGGCGATGTGCTGACCTTCACCGGCGACACGCTCTCACAGGACCTCTACGTCATCGGCAATCCGGTTCTCGAGCTGTCGCACTCCTGCGACAACCCGAACAACGACCTGTTCGTCCGGGTCGGTGAGGTCGACGCCAAAGGCCGATCGCGCAACGTCAGCGACGGATATGCCCGTCACACAACGGAATCGGCAACCGTCACGATCGAGCTCGACCCGGTCGCGCACCGGTTCCGCGCAGGCTCCCGGATCCGGGTCCTCGTCGCAGGCGGTTCGCATCCCCGGTTCGCGCGCAACCTCGGCACGGGCGAGCCGCTGCTCACCGGCGAACGACTGCAGACCGCCACCCACACCGTTCGACTCGGCGAAGGCGCGTCTCGACTGCGACTGCCCGCCGCACCCCGGCTACCCGACTGACTCCCGCACCCGCGCCGCGACCTCGTGCAGCGTCGCGTCGTCGTGCACCGGCGTGGACCACATCGGGTTCACCGGAAGCGGAACCCAGCTGGTGCAGCCGGCGTATTCGGGCATCCGATGCAGCTGTTCGGGTTCGGCCAACGGACTGACCTGAACGACCAGCACCGTCAGCCGGTGCTTCGGGCGAAAGTCCAACCGGTCGGCCCGCACCGACTCCGCGGTCCAAATATGATGCGGCGCAATCTCTTCGAGCCCTCCGGGCCGGTTCACCTCGACGGCGTCGACCACCTTGGCGCCCGCCCTCAGCACGATTTCGGTCTCAGTGCTGTCGTGGGCCGCGGGCTCGAGCAGGTCGCGATGCTCGGGCCGCACCCGCTCGGCGTGGCTGTGAGCGACCGTCGGGAAGAACAGAAAGTGCGGCGAGTCGAGGGTGAACCGCTTCTCGTGGATGCCGCCCTTGCGCAGCAAGACGGTCTGACGGCCGTCGAGCATCGCGTGCACCGCCGCGCTCCACTCCTTGAGCGCGGGCTGGGTCAGCGCGGTTGGGGTCACCCGGTGCCCGCGGCTCGGGCCTCGATGCGGGCCCGCACCTCCGGGCGTCGCAACGGGGGGATGGTTTTCGGCGGTTGCTTGCGCGGCGGCAGCGCGGCCAGCAGCCGCATCGTGGTCGCGGTGACCTCGGCGACCGCGGTTTCGAACGCGTCGGCGTTGGCCGACGTCGGGCGGGTCACGCCGCTGACCTTCCGCACGTACTGCCGCGCAGCGGCTTCGATCTCCTCGTCGGTCGCGGCCGGCTGCAGACCTCGGAGCTCCGTGATGTTTCGGCACATACCGTCCACGATAGGTTCAGGCCATGACCCATGACGACGTGCTGCTGATCGAGACCACCGACCGGGTGCGCACCCTGACGCTCAACCGCCCGCAGTCGCGCAACGCACTGTCCTCCGCGCTGCGCAAGCGGTTCTTCGCCGCCCTGCGCGAGGCCGAGGGTGACGATGACGTCGACGTGGTGATCCTGACCGGTGCCGACCCGGTGTTCTGCGCCGGACTGGATCTCAAGGAACTCGGCGATGAGACGGAGTTGCCCGACATCTCGCCGAAGTGGCCGCCGATGAGCAAGCCGGTGATCGGCGCCATCAACGGTGCGGCCGTCACCGGAGGGCTCGAGCTGGCGCTCTACTGCGACATCCTGATCGCCTCCGAGCGGGCCCGGTTCGCCGATACGCACGCGCGGGTGGGGCTGCTGCCGACGTGGGGGCTGTCGGTGCGGCTGCCGCAGAAGGTGGGGGTGGGCATGGCCCGCCGGATGAGCCTCACCGGCGACTACCTGTCGGCAGCCGACGCGCTGCGCACCGGGCTCGTCACCGACGTGGTTCCCCACGACGAATTGCTGCCGACCGCGCGCCGGATCGCCGCATCGATCGTCGGCAACAACCCCCGAGCCGTACGCGCGCTGTTGGCGTCCTACCACCGCATCGACGAGTCGCAGACCGATCAGGGCCTGTGGATCGAGGCGGCGTCGGCGCGGCAGTGGATGAGCACCGCGACCGGGGACGACATCGCCGCCAACCGCGCCGCCGTCATGGAGAGAGGCCGCACACAGGTGCGCTGACCGCTTAGGCTGCCGACTGTGAACAAGGCACATGAGATGTGCGGGAGCGACGAGTGGCGGCAGGCGATCAGGGAGGTCATCCTTCCGTGGGCGCTTAACAACACCGATCTCGGCGATGACGTTCTCGAGGTCGGTCCCGGCTACGGCGCCACCACCGACGTGCTGAGCCGGGCGGTGCCGCGGCTGACGTCGGTCGAGATCGACGACGAACTGGCCGCGATGCTCACCGATCGCTTCGCCCACGTCGCGTCGGTGGAGATCGTCAACGCCGACGCCACGTCGCTCGACTACGACAACGACCGGTTCTCCGGCGCGGCGTGCTTCACGATGCTGCACCACGTGCCGACGGTCGAGCTGCAGGATCGGCTGTTCTCGGAGATCGCGCGGGTGCTGCGGCCCGGCGCCGCGCTGGTCGCCAGCGACAGCCTTGGCAGTGAGGAACTCGCGGCCCACCACGAGGGCGACACCTACAACCCGGTCGACCCGTCGACGCTGCCGGAGCGGCTCACCGCCGCCGGCTTCGGCGACATCGCGGTGCGCACCAACGAGTTCGGATGGGCCGTCATCGCGCGAGTGGCCGGTTAGGGCTGCGGCCCGAACGCCATATCGACCCGGACCAACTGGGCGATGCCGGGCTGGTCGGTGACCGGCTCCGACAGGCTCGGCCCGAACGTCGCACTCGAATCACCCTGCGGCCCAACGAATGCAACGTTGAACGCGGGCATGACGGGTGCGCTCGTGATGTACATGACCTGGCAGGTGCCGTCTTTCACCCGCGACCGGAAGAACTGCCCGAGGGCGACTTTGGGGGCGTCGGCGCTGCCCGAAGCCTCCGACAGGACCACCGACGAACCACGGCGGACGGCGGTGAGCGCTCCTGCGCCGGTGCACTGATCGGGCTCCGGGATTTCGGTGAACGAAGTGTGGATCACCACCTGCACCGCGGTGCCCACGGTGCCCGCCGCGGGTGGCTCCGCCGAGGCGTGCGGAAGCGGCGCGACGCAGACCGATGCCGCGGCGACGGTGAGCACAGCGAACCTGTTCATCGCCCCGATCCTCCCATCGCCGTCCTCGAGCCTGCGGGCAGATCGCGATTTCGCCCGAAAAGACGATCTGTCAGCAGGAGCCACATCTAGGCGGTCCCCGGAACCAGCCAGCGGCCGGAGAACGCGCGCCACCCGACGAACACCAGCCGCAGCACCATGAATGTGCTCAGGCCCGACCAGATGCCGACAAGACCCCAACCGAATGCCAGCGACAGCCAGATCAACGGCAGGAAGCCCACGAGCGCGCTGATCACCGTGGCGTTGCGCATGAACGTGGCGTCGCCCGCTCCGAGCAGGACCCCGTCGAGCGCGAAAACGATTCCGGCGATCGGCAATTGGGCCACCATGAACCACCACGGCACACCGATTGCGTCCAGCACCGAGCGATCGTCGGTGAAGACCGACGGAAACACCGACGCGCCGACGGCGAAGACACCGGCCAGCACCGCGGACGCGACGGCGGAGAAGATCGTCACCCGCCACGCCACCGACTTCGCATGGGCCAACTCGCCAGCACCGAGCGCGGCACCCACCAGCGACTGCGCGGCGATCGCGAGCGAATCGAGCACCAGCGCAAGGAAACTCCACAGCTGCAGCACCACCTGATGGGCGGCCACCGCGGCGGCGCCGAAGCGCGCGGCGACCGCCCCCGCAGACACGAAGCAGGCCTGGAAGGCCAGCGTCCGCAGCAGCAGGTCGCGCCCCATCACCACCTGTGCGCGAAGCACCGTCGGCTGCATCCGCAGCGGCACCCGTTCCACCAGCAGCGCACGGCAGAACAACAGTGCCGCCAGCCACTGGCCGATGAGGTTGGCGATCGCGGAACCGGCGAGTTCCAGGCGCGGCATACCGAGCCAGCCATACACGAGCAGGGGGCACAGCACCGCCGACACCGCGAACCCGAAGACGACGTAGCGCAGCGGCCGTGCGGTGTCCTGCACACCGCGCATCCACCCGTTGCCCGCCGCCGAGATCAGGATGGCGGGCACGCCGAAGATCGCGATCCGCACCCACGGCAGCGCCGCCGCCGCGATGTCGCCGCCCGCGGCCAACGCCGAAACCAGGGGGACCGCGATGATCTGGAACACCGCGATGACCAATACTCCGATGCCGACGGCGAGCCAGGTCGCCTGCACGCCTTCACCGACGGCCGCCCCGCGGTTCCCCGCGCCGAAGAAGCGGGCCGAACGCGCGGTGGTGCCGTAGGACAGGAACGTCATCTGCGAACTCAGCGTGCTCAGTATCAGCCCGCCGATGGCAAGTCCGGCCAGGCTGAGCGCACCGAGCCTGCCGACCACGGCGAGGTCGAACAGCAGATAGACGGGTTCCGCTGCCAGCACCCCGAGCGCAGGCAGGGCCAGTGCGGCGATCCGGCGACCGGTCGCCGGCGCGATGGGAAGGTCCGGTTCGGGGTCAACCAAGGTGCCGCTGACGCCCGTCAGCCAAGGGCTACGGCGAGGGCCTGGACGACATCCTCGGCAGACCCGGATGTCGAGTAGCCGGCCGCGTGGGGATGCCCACCGCCGCCGAAGGCGCTCGCGATCGAGGCGAGGTTGAGCGACTTGGCCCGCATCGACACCGACCAGCGCTCGGGCTCGATCTCCTTGAACACCGCCGCGACCTCCGCCTGCTGGGTGGTGCGCACGATGTCGACGATGCTCTCCACCTCCTCGGGCCGCGCGTCCGCCCATTCACGGTGTCCGACAACGGCATACACCAGCCCGCGGCCTTCGGCAGCGTCGGGAAGCAGCGTGGCCGAGGCGAGCACGCGCGACAACATCGGCAGCCACGCGAACGGATGGGTGTCGAGCAGGGTGCGACTGATCGAGGCGTTGTCGACGCCGAGTTCCACCAGCCGCGCCGCGAGCCGGTGCGCACGCGCGCTGGCCCACCGGAAGGATCCGGTGTCGGTGGTCAGCCCGGCGTACAGGCAGTGCGCCACGCCTGCGTCGATCGGCTTGTCCCACGCATCGAGAAGGTCGGCGACCAGCATCGTGGTCGAGTCGGCGGACGCGTCGACGAAGTTGGCGCTGCCGAACAGTTGATTGGAGGCGTGGTGGTCGATGACCAGCACCGCCCGCCCGGGATCGGCCAGGTCTCGCAATGAGCCGAGCCGGTTCACGCTGGGAATGTCGACGGTGACCACGAGGTCGGCGTCGCGGCGCATGTCGGCGGGCGGGATGAGCAGGTGACCGCCGGGCAGCGACTGCAGGGATTCGGGCAGCAGCGCCGGTTCGGCGAAGCTGACCTCGACGTCCTTGCCCGCGTGATCGAGGACCAGAGCCAGCGCCAGACCCGCGCCCACGGTGTCCGCGTCCGGATAGACGTGGCACACGACGCTGACCGAGCCTGCCGAGTTCAGAAGCTCCGCCGCCCCGTTCGCATCGACGCGCTGACCAATCAGGTCTGCGTCGATCGTCGGGTCAATCGCGGTCAACGGTGTCCTCAGCGTCTCGCTCGTCATCCAGCTCCCCGCTGTCACCCTCGCCCCGATCCTGACGATACGGGTCTTCGTCGCCGGCGTGCTTGGCACCCTGTCGAACTCTCGCCAAATCCTCATCTGCGGCGCGGGCGCGGGCGAGCAACTCCTCCATCCGATTGGCCGCGTCGGGCACGGTGTCGCGCGCGAACGCCAAGGTCGGGGTGAAGCGCACGCCGAGTGCCGCGCCCACCTTGCTGCGCAGCACACCGGTCGCCTTGGACAGCGCGGCCGCCGCGCCGTCGTAGTCCGGCTCCTCCTCCAGCGACTTGCCCAACACCGTGTAGAACAGCGTGGCGTCGTGCAGGTCGTTGGTGACCTTCGAGTCGGTGATGGTCACGCCGGCCAGCCGCGGATCCTTGATCTCGTACTCGATCGCAGAAGCGACGATCTCGGATATGCGCTTGGCCAGCCGGCGTGCCCGTGCCGGATCAGGCATTCTGCTCCTCGCGCGAGCGCTCGTCGGGCACTACGTGCGTGCCTTCTCGACCAGTTCGTACGTCTCGACGATGTCGCCCTCCTTGATGTCGGAGTACGTCAGCGTCAGACCACACTCGTAGCCGTCGCGCACCTCGGTCGCGTCGTCCTTTTCACGACGCAGCGAGGACACCGTCAGGTTCTCGGCGACCACGACGCTGTCGCGCAGCAGGCGCGCCTTGGCGTTGCGGCGGATGACGCCGGACGTGACGAGGCAGCCTGCGATGTTGCCGACCTTGGACGACCGGAAGATCGCCCGGATCTCCGCCCGGCCGAGCTCGCGCTCCTCGTAGATCGGCTTGAGCATGCCCTTGAGCGCGCTCTCGATCTCGTCGATGGCCTGGTAGATCACCGAGTAGTAGCGGATCTCGACGCCGTCGCGGTTGGCCAGCTCGGTCGCCTTGCCCTCCGCACGCACGTTGAAGCCGATGATGATCGCATCCGAGGCCGACGCCAGGTTGACGTTGGTCTCGGTGACGCCGCCGACGCCGCGGTCGATGACGCGCAGTTCCACCTCGTCGTCGACCACGATGCCGAGAAGGGCTTCTTCCAGCGCCTCGACGGTGCCCGCGTTGTCGCCCTTGAGGATCAGGTTCAGCTGACTGGTTTCCTTCAGCGCCGAATCCAGGTCCTCGAGGCTGATCCGCTTGCGGCTGCGTGCGGCCATCGCGTTGCGCTTGCGCGCGCTGCGGCGGTCGGCGATCTGCCGCGCGATGCGGTCCTCATCGACGACGAGCAGGTTGTCGCCCGCACCGGGCACCGACGTGAAACCGATGACCTGCACCGGTCGCGACGGCAGCGCGGCCTCGACGTCGTCGCCGTGCTCGTCGACCATGCGGCGCACGCGGCCGTAGGCGTCGCCTGCGACCACCGAGTCGCCGACCTTGAGCGTGCCGCGCTGGATGAGCACGGTGGCCACTGGCCCGCGGCCGCGGTCGAGGTGCGCCTCGATCGCGACACCCTGGGCCTCCATCTCGGGGTTGGCCCGAAGATCGAGCGCGGCGTCGGCGGTCAGCAGCACCGCCTCTTCCAAGGCTGCGATGTTGGTGCCCTGCTTGGCGGAGATGTCGACGAACATGGTCTCGCCGCCGAAGTCCTCGGCCACCAGGTTGTACTCGGTGAGCTGGGCCCGAATCTTGGACGGGTCGGCGCCCTCCTTGTCGATCTTGTTGACCGCCACCACGATCGGCACGTCGGCCGCCTGCGCGTGGTTGACCGCCTCCACCGTCTGCGGCATGACGCCGTCGTCGGCGGCCACCACGAGGATCGCGATGTCGGTGGCCTTGGCGCCGCGGGCACGCATGGCGGTGAACGCCTCGTGACCCGGGGTGTCGATGAAGGTGATCGGCCGCTCGGAGCCGTCGAGATCGACGGTCACCTGGTAGGCGCCGATGTGCTGGGTGATGCCGCCGGCCTCGGCCTCGCGGACGTTGGCCTGGCGGATCGAGTCCAGCAGGCGGGTCTTGCCGTGGTCGACGTGACCCATGACGGTGACCACCGGCGGACGCTGACGGAGGTCTTCCTCGCCGCCCTCGTCCTCGCCGTACTGGATGTCGAACGACTCGAGCAGCTCGCGGTCC
>DATEIG010000347.1:0-3426 GCA_035279185.1 Mycobacterium sp. | reverse complement strand
CAAGAAGCGTGCGCAGTACGAGCGCGCCTGGGGCACCATCGAAGAGCTCAAGGAGAAGGACGAGGCCGTCAAGGGCACCGTCATCGAGGTCGTCAAGGGCGGCCTGATCCTCGACATCGGCCTGCGCGGCTTCCTGCCCGCTTCGCTGGTGGAGATGCGTCGTGTCCGCGATCTGCAGCCGTACATCGGCAAGGAGATCGAGGCCAAGATCATCGAGCTCGACAAGAACCGCAACAACGTGGTGCTCAGCCGCCGCGCCTGGCTGGAGCAGACCCAGTCCGAGGTGCGCAGCGAGTTCCCCAACCAGCTGCAGAAGGGCGCCGTCCGCAAGGGTGTCGTGTCCTCGATCGTCAACTTCGGCGCGTTCGTCGATCTGGGCGGCGTCGACGGCCTTGTGCACGTTTCGGAGCTGTCCTGGAAGCACATCGACCATCCGTCCGAGGTCGTGCAGGTCGGCGACGAGGTCACCGTCGAGGTGCTCGACGTCGACATGGATCGCGAGCGGGTTTCGTTGTCGCTCAAGGCGACTCAGGAAGACCCGTGGCGCCACTTCGCCCGCACCCACGCGATCGGGCAGATCGTGCCTGGCAAGGTCACCAAGCTGGTGCCGTTCGGTGCGTTCGTCCGCGTCGAGGAGGGCATCGAAGGTCTGGTGCACATCTCCGAGCTGGCTGAGCGCCACGTCGAGGTGCCCGACCAGGTCGTGGCCGTCGGCGACGACGCCATGGTGAAGGTCATCGACATCGACCTCGAGCGTCGCCGGATCTCGCTGTCGCTGAAGCAGGCCAACGAGGACTACACCGAAGAGTTCGACCCGTCGAAGTACGGCATGGCCGACAGCTACGACGAGCAGGGCAACTACATCTTCCCCGAGGGCTTCGACTCCGAGAGCAACGAATGGCTCGAGGGCTTCGAGAAGCAGCGCGACGAGTGGGAGGCCCGCTACGCCGAGGCCGAGCGCAGGCACAAGATGCACACCGCGCAGATGGAGAAGTTCGCGGCCGCCGAAGCGGAAGCAGCCGCGGCGGCCCCCTCCGGTGCCAACGGCGCCTCTCGCGGCGAAGAGCAGTCGGCAGGCGGATCGCTGGCCAGCGACGCCCAGCTCGCTGCGCTTCGGGAGAAGCTGGCCGGCAGCGCCTAATCGGCGTCTGACCGGATGATTCGCATCGGTCTGACCGGCGGTATAGGCGCCGGCAAGTCGACGGTGTCCGCCGCGTTCAACGAATGCGGCGGCATCATCGTCGATGGCGACGTCATCGCCAGGGAGGTCGTCGAACCGGGCACCGAGGGACTGGCATCCCTCGTCGACGCGTTCGGGGACGACATCCTGCTGCCGGACGGCGCACTGAACCGGCCTGCGCTGGCGGCCAAGGCTTTCGTCGACGACGAGAAGCGCCAGGTCCTCAACGGCATCGTGCATCCGTTGGTCGCGCGGCGGCGTGAGGAGATCATTGCCGCCGTGTCGGAGGACGCCGTCGTCGTCGAGGACATCCCACTGCTCGTCGAGACGGGGCTCGCGCCCATGTTCCCGCTCGTGGTGGTCGTCCACGCCGACGAGGAGACGCGCGTCGAGCGGCTGATCAAACGCGGGATGGACGAGGCGGACGCGCGTGCGCGAATAGCCGCTCAAGCGTCCGAGGAGCAGCGTCGAGCGATTGCCGATGTGCTGCTGGACAATTCGGGTTCCGCAGGTGAGTTGGTCGAACGCGCGCGGGACATCTGGTACCAGCGGGTTTTGCCGCTGGCGCACAACATTCGAACCCGTGAGACCGTCCGTGTTCCGCCGACGCTGGTGCCGTACAACCCCGTGTGGGCCGACGACGCAGACCGAATCATCAAGCGGCTCACGATGGCCTGCGGCCACAAGGCGCTGCGGGTCGACCACATCGGGTCAACGGCGGTCGAGGGGATGGACGCCAAAGACGTCATCGACATCCAGGTGACCGTCGAATCACTCGACACCGCAGACGAACTCGTCACCGCTCTCACCGATGTCGGCTATCCGCGCATCGAGGGCATCACAAGCGACGTCCCGCACGACGGTGATGTGTCGCGATGGCGCAAGCGGATCCACGGCGCGGCGGATCCCGGCCGTCCGGCGAACATCCACGTCCGCGTGAACGGTTGGCCCAACCAGCAATTCGCGCTGCTCTTCGTGGACTGGCTGAAAGCCAACCCGGGGGTGCGCGACGACTACCTTGCGGCCAAGCGCCGAGCGCTCGAAACCTCCGACTACGCCGACGCCAAGGAACCCTGGTTCCTGGATGCGTACGGACGGGCGAAGGCCTGGGGTGAGTCGGTCGGCTGGACCGCTTAGACCGCAGACCGGCTAAGCGGCGGGCGGAACCGAGCCTTCGGCGGGCGCAGGCACCACCGCGTCCGGTGTGTCGAGCGGAGCGCCGCACTGCAGGGTCCCGTAGAGCGGGTCGTCCTTGACGCGGAAGAACCTCGGCGCGATGAACTGGTCGGCCTGGGCGACGATCTGGTCGTCGACCAGGATCTCGCAGTGCAGGTTCGAACCGTAGGGCCAGTCGATGGATACGGTCATGCCGGCCAGCTTCGGGTCCGCCAGGACCGTGTTGACCTCGAAGGTGCTCCCCGGAAGCAGTGTCGGCTGTTCGCTGTTGACGTTCGCGTCGTCCGCCTTGTATGCGACCACTGCTCCGCGGGATGTGCCATCGGCCCTGGCGCGGTAGACGACGTTGTGCAAAACTCCCGGCTCAGCCGCGGCTACGGGATCCGACGGCGCCGGGGCTTCGGGGTCTGCCAGCGCAGACGCGGGAATTAACTGAGACCCGGCGATGAGGGTCGCCAGTGCCGCGGCGGTCGTCCATCCGCGCGTGGTGAGACTCATGCCAGCGACCCTACGCTGGGCGCCAGGTCAGGTCCAAGCCGTTGCCAGAAAGCCATCGGTGGAGGTCGTAGCCGTTCCGGGAGAGCCCCTCGACCGCGTTCAGCGCGCTGCGAACCGCTTCTTCGCCGGTCTCGGGGCTGAGCAAACCGTGCCGAACGGCGGTGAGCAGCTCGTCGACGTCCTCCATGTCGACACCCTCGCCGGTGCGCACCACCAGATCGAGATAGTGGTCCTCGGCGTGCCAGACCTCCGATCCGGGCGTGTAACGGCCGACGTCGAGATAGAAGTCCTGGTCGCGCTCGTGACCGGGATTGAAGTGGAACACCGACGCCCGCAGCCCCAGCGACGGCAGCAGCCAGGACTCCAGGTAGTGGAACTGCGCGCGGCCGGGTGTCGGCCGGGCCATGTAGAGGCCCCACGGCGTCACCGCATACTCGTCGACGGCGCGCTCGATCCCTTTCGGATCGGTGTTGGTGCGGCCGACCAGATCGAATTTCTCGTGCTTAGGGGGATGAATAGACCAAGCATAGGCTGGGGAACAAGAACCTGTCGGTGCGTGGTTCTACCCTGTG
>DATEIG010000346.1:0-5321 GCA_035279185.1 Mycobacterium sp. | reverse complement strand
CGCCTTGCCGTAGCGCAGGTTGTCGGCGACGGTGCCCGAGAACAGGTAACCCCGTTGCGGCACAAGGCCGATCTCCGACCACAGCTGTTCGGTGTCGAAGTCGCGAACGTCGATGTCGTCGACGCGAACCGCTCCCGACGTCACGTCGTACATCCGGCAGATCAGCGCGATCAGCGTCGACTTCCCCGAGCCGGTCGACCCGACGATCGCGGTGGTGGTGCCAGGGCTGGCGGTCAACGAGACATCCGACAGCACAGGGCGTTCGGCGCCGGGGTAGCAGAATGTGGCCTCGCGAAGCGCGATTGCGCCGTGCACCGAGTCGGGTCGGACCGGTTCGGCGGGGCTGGTGATCGCCGGCTGAGTGGACAGCACATCGGTGATCCGCTCCGCGCACGCGGTGGCCCGCGGGATGAGGACGAGGATGAATGTCGCGAGCAGCACCGCCATCAGGATCTGCATGAAGTAGGACAGGAATGCGATCAGCGAGCCGACCTGCATCTGGCCGCTGTCGATGCGCATGCCCCCGAACCAGATCAGCGCCACGCTCGAGACGTTGATGACCAGTGTGGTGACGGGCAGCATCAGCGCCTGCCAGCGACCGGCCGTCAGCGCGGTATCCGACAGCGCCTGGTTGGCCTCGGCGAATCGGCTGCGCTCGAACGACTCCCGGGCGAACGCGCGGATGACGCGGATTCCCGACAGTTGTTCGCGCATCACCCGGTTGATGCCGTCGATCAGCCGCTGCATGCTGCGGAAGATCGGCAGCAGATGCCGCACGATCCAGTAGTTGGCGAGCGCCAGCACGGGCACGCTGACCAGCAACAGCCAGGACAGCCCGGCGTCCTGGTGCACTGCCATGAAGATGCCGCCGATCGACATGATCGGCGCGGTGATGAGCATCGTGCAGGTCAGCTGCACCAGCAGTTGGACCTGTTGGACGTCGTTGGTGGTGCGGGTCAGCAGCGACGGCGCCCCGAAGCGTGCCGTCTCTGCGGCCGAGAAGCCGGTCACGTGGTGAAAGATCGCCGAGCGCAGGTCGTGGCCGAACCCGGTCGCGGCGCGCGAGCCGTAGTACACCGCACCCACGGCACACAGCACCTGCAGGCCGGTGACGGCGAGCATGATGAAGCCGAGTTCGACGATCGTCCCGATGTCGCCCTTGGCCACGCCGTCGTCGATGATCGCCGCGTTGACCGTCGGCAGGTACAGCGAAGCCATGTTGCTGATCACCTGAAGCACCGCGACGGCGGCGAGCGGCCCGCGATATGGCCGAACGTACTGCCGCAGCAGAGCCAGGAGCATCTCGCTACTTTCGCACACCCACCAGTCGGACAGCCTGTTGGCCGATCCCGGCCACGCGACCCGAAACGGCAGGTCAGCGTGTCTCTCAGGTTCACCTTGGGGAGCTGCCGCTACAGTGTGCGCTGTGATCCCCAGCAACCTGAAACGGCTGGCCGTCGCCATGGTCGCCCTCGTTCCGGTGTTGGCGGCGTGTTCCTCGGGCTCCGATTCGGCGTCGCCCGACAACCCTTCAAGCCCGCCGACCGCGCAGGGCGTCAAGCACGGGCCGTTCTTCCCTCAGTGCGGTGGCGTCACCGACGAGACGATGGCCGAGCAGACCCAGGTGTCGGGGCTGGTGAACACGGCCAAGAACTCCGTCGGATGCCAGTGGCTGGCCGGCGGGGGCATCCTGGGCCCGCACTTCTCGATCACCCTGTACCGCGGCAGCCCGATCGGCCGCGAGCGCAAGACCGAGGAACTGTCGCGCGCCAGCGTCGAAGACATCAACATCGAGGGCCACGACGGCTTCATCGCGCTCGGCGAGGACCCGACACTCGGCAACAATCTGTGCGAGATCGGAATCCAGTACGACGACGACTTCATCGAGTGGTCGATCAGCTTCTCTCAGAAGCCCTTCCCGGACCCGTGTGACATTGCCAAGGAATTGACCCGCCAGACGATCGTGAACGCGAAATGAGCGGTGCTGCACGTCGAGTCGGCGCGGGACTGGTGGCCGTGCTCGCCACGGTGACGATGCTCGTGGGGTGCTCGCGAACCGTCGAGGGCACCGCCGCCAAGGCCGGATCCGGTGACGTGCCGCGCAACGACAACTCCGAGAAGCAGTATCCGAACCTGCTCAAGGAGTGCGAGGTCCTCACCGAGGACATCCTGGCCAAGACCGTCGGCGCCGATCCGCTCGACATCCAGAGCACGTTCGTCGGCGCGGTGTGCCGCTGGCAGGCCGCCAATCCGGCCGGCCTCGTCGACATCACCCGCTTCTGGTTCGAGCAGGGCAGCCTCGACAACGAGCGCAAGACCGCCGATCAGCTGGAGTACAAGGTGGAGAGCCGCGCGATCGCGGGCGTTCCGTCGATCGTGATGCGTCCCAACGATCCCAACGGCGCGTGCGGGGTCGCCAGCGACGCGGGCGGTGTCGTCGGTTGGTGGGTGAACCCGCAGCAGCCGGGCATCGACGCGTGCGGGATGGCGATCAAGCTGATGGAGCTGACGCTGGCCACCAGCTCTTAGCGGGGCACGTGGAAGGTGACCAGGGCGGCGCTGCTGAGCGTCAGCGCCTCCCACGGCTCCGCGGTCCGCAACACCGCGATGGCCGAGGTCGGGAACTTCGTCGAGATGTGTTCGGCGGCTGAGGTGTTGCTGCCGTCGGCGGTCGCCAGGCCGAGCGCCACCGACGACATCGCCGGTTCGTGGCCGATCACCAGCAGCGTCTCCACATCGGGAGCCGTCTTGTTGATCTCGCCGATCACGGCACCCGGCGTCGCGTCGTAGAGCCGGTCGGAGTAACTCACGGGCGCATCGATGCGGGTGCGCGCCAGCGTCTCGCGGGTGCGCGTGGCGGTGGAGCACAGCACGGCGTCGACCGTGGGCGTGTGCGCGCGCAGCCAATCCCCGGCCAGGCCTGCTTCGCGCTCCCCGCGCGGCGCGAGCGGCCGCTGGTGGTCGGCCACCCCTGCGGGATAGTCCGACTTGGCATGCCGCATCAACAGCAGGGTCCGGAACTGGTTCGTCACCGCTCCCACGCTAGGGCACCCGGCACCAGCAAAGTAGGGTTCGACGGGTGAACTCCGCCGAGGCCACCGCAGCGCGGCTGCGCGGCGGGTTCGTCGGCGGCACATCGGCGGCGGTCGCGGTCGCCGCACACGGCGCGGGCGGCGCCATGGTGCCCGGCACCGGATCGGTCGTGTTGGTGCTGGCGGTGTGCGCGGTCATCGGCGCGATCGCGACGACTGCGCGCAGCGTCCGAGGGTTCATCCCGGTGCTTGCGCTTGTCGGCGCGGCCCAGCTGTTCGGTCACTGCGCATTGGTGTTCGCGTCCGGACATTCTCACGGCAACCACTGGTCGGCGGCCATGATCGGCGCACACGTGCTGGCGGCCGTCGTCTGTACGGCGCTGATCTGTGTCGCCGAGCAGTTGTGTGGAGCGGCCGCTCGCCGGGTGCGTCGGCTCATCGTCGCGGTGCTCGACATCACAGAGCGAGACGGTCTCTACCGTCAGGCGCTGCCAGCGCTTCTCCATCTCCTGGTTCCTCGGCTCCTCTGCAGAAGCGCGTTCGGCACCCGCGGGCCGCCTGCTGCGGCCGTCCTCGCCTAGCGCGAGCCCCGTTACTCACTTCTCTTGGCGATTTCGGCGTGAAAACCGGCGCTGAGCGCGGGTTTTCACGCCGAAATCACCATTTCCCAAACTTGAAACGAGGCCTATCCATGTCGCTCTCGGAAATCGAGCCCGACGACACCGTCCGATCATCGCCACCCAGCGAACAGAGGTCCCGCGGGTGGCGCCTACTCATCCTTCGCATGCACTTCTACGCCGGAATACTGGTGGCGCCCTTCATGATCGTCGCGGCGGTCACCGGAGCCCTGTACGCCATGTCACCGACGATCGAGCGGTTCGTCTACCGCGATGTCCTGACGGTGGAGCCGCGCGCCACCACCCTGCCGTTGTCCGATCAAGCAGGCGCGGCGCGTAACGTCTTCCCGGATCTTCAGATGTCGGGGATGCGTCCGCAGGCGACCGACACCGAATCCACTCGTATCTACTTCTCCGACCCCACCCTCGGCGAAGAGGAACTGCGGGCGGTGTTCATCGACCCCTACGACGGGCGAGTGCTCGGCAGCGAGACCACCTGGTTGGGCTATCTGCCGCTGAGCACATGGCTCGACGGGTTCCATCGGCACCTCAATCTCGGTGAGCCGGGCCGGGTGTACAGCGAGCTGGCGGCGTCGTGGCTGTGGGTCGTCGCGCTCGGCGGTGTCTGGCTCTGGATCGTCAAGGCCAGAGGCGAACGCCGCCGCGGCAGGCGGGGCAGGCTGCTGAGCGTCGATCGGGGTGTCAACGGCCGCTTGCGGACCATGAATTGGCATGGCGCTACCGGGGTTTGGATACTCGCGATGCTGTTGTTCCTGTCCGCGACTGGCATCACGTGGTCGACGTATGCAGGTGCCCACATCACCGATATTCGCGCAGCACTGAACTGGCAACGCCCGCAGTTGGATACAACAATGGTGCACAGTGAACACCATGGCACCGCTGCGGTGTCGGCGGCGGATCCGGCTGGTGTCGACTTCGACGCTGTTGTCGCTGCGGCGGCAACCGAGGGAGTGTCGCGCCCGCTGGAGATCACCCTGCCGACCGGGCCCGGAAAGAGCATCGGCGTCACCGAGATCGAGAAGCCGTACCGGCTGACCACCAACGCCGTGGCGCTGGACCCGTCGACCCTGTCGCCGACGAGCACGATCGACTACCGGCGCGACTACTCGGTGATCGCGAAGCTGGCGGACTGGGGTATCCGGATGCACATGGGCTTCCTGTTCGGCCTGCTCAACCAGCTGCTGCTGCTCGGCGTCGCCGTTGCGCTGTTGACCGTAATCGTGCGTGGTTACCGCATGTGGTGGCAGCGCCGACCCACAAGGGGCTCGCGGTGGGCGCTCGGACGGCCACCGCTGAGGGGCGGCGTCCGGCGGCTGCATCCGCTCACGGTGATCCTCGGTGCGCTGGCCGCCGTCGCCATGGGTTGGTTCCTGCCGCTGCTCGGTATCAGCCTCGCCGTGTTCCTTGCCGTCGACGGCGTGATCGGCGCCGTCAAGAGGCGTCGAGAAGGGTCTGCGATGACGGCCTGACCCGGTTGGGCGCCCACATGCCGAATGAGGTCCGACGACTTGTCGGCGACCGGTCCTACACTCGCCACACCTAGCAAAGATGCGGCACGGAAGGAGGGTCGACATGCGATTCGTGCACACCGCCGACTGGCAGCTCGGGATGACCCGATACTTCCTCAACGGTGAGGCCCAGCCTCGATATT
>DATEIG010000345.1:0-10092 GCA_035279185.1 Mycobacterium sp. | reverse complement strand
ACGGCGACAGCGCGGCACTGGGCACGTCCGTCCCCGTCGAAGCCGAACACGACGCGGCGGAACACCGGCGCGGCGGCGTTGTACATGTGGACGGTCGCCTGCTTGGCGCCGACGAGTGACTGGACGGTGCGCTCGATCAGTTCGGGCCGACACTGCGTCAGCACCTGGATGGTGACGTCGTCGGGGATGACGCCCTCGGTGATGATGTCGCGGACGAAGTCGAAGTCGGTCTGGCTCGCCGAGGGGAAGCCGACCTCGATCTCCTTGTAGCCCATCCGCACCAGCAGGTCGAACATGCGACGCTTCCGCTGCGGGCTCATCGGGTCGATCAACGCCTGGTTGCCGTCGCGCAGGTCGACCGCACACCACATGGGGGCGCGGTCGATCACCTTGTCCGGCCACGTCCGGTCGGGCACGGTGACTGCTTCGACCTCGTCGGCGAAGCTGCGGTAGCGGCCGACCGGCATCGCCGATCCGCGCTGGGTGTTCCACGCCGGTTGGCCGGGGTTCGCCGGGCCCGTCGGCTGATGGATTTGTCGTACAGACGCGAACGCGTCAGGGGAATCCGGGTTGGATTTCGAGAAGGTGGTCACGATGGTTGCTCCGGGAGTTATAGGGACTCGACCGGCGCATCGCGACTACCCGCGACGGGAAGCCAGTCTGTTCAGACCCCGTCGCGGCTGCCGAGAAGGAGCACCCGCTGCACGTTGGCCACCATACTCCGGACTTGGCGGCTCACAAAATGCGGTCTTTCGGTCGTGAGCGCACAGCCAGGTACGGTTTGCGGCTCGAAATGTGTACCTAACTGAGCGCTCGCGGCGTCTACACCTGGGAATCCGGGAACGCGATGACCGAAAGGAAGCGGATCGGTACCTCGACCAGATCGACCGGGCCGTGTGCGCCCTCGCCGTCGATCTGCAGCGAGTCGCCCGGCTCCAACCGGTACACCGAGCGGCTGTGGCTGTAGTCCATGACGCCCTCGAGCATGTAGATGAACTCGGTGCCGGGATGCTGGAACAGCGGGTAGGTCCTGCTCTTCGCCGACAGCGTCACCTCCAGGCACTCCAGCCGCTTGTGCTCACCCCGCAGCGAGCCGAGCAGTTGGTACTCGTGGCCCTCCTTGGTGCCGTTGCGCGCGATGCGCGCACCCGTGCCCGCCTTCACGAACGCCGCGGGACGCTCGACCTCCGCCCCGCGGAACAGGCTGGTGACGGGCACGTCGAACCCCTTGGCCAGCAGTGCCAGCGTCGAGAGGCTGCACGACGTCTGCGCGTTCTCGATCTTGCTCATCATCGCCTTCGAAATGCCCACCCGGGCGGCCATCTCGGCGACGGTCAGGCCCTGCTGCAGACGCAGTTGGCGCACATTGCGACCGATCGCGGCCTCGAACTCGAGGTCCTCGACCGGCGCCGCGGGGTCCCGGTCGCGGGCCGTGCCGGACTTGTTGCGCAGCAGCGGCGTGTCACTCACAAGGTTCCTGTCTAGCGCATCTGCCCAGCGCCGACGTACGGATACGGCGTCTTCAGCGGGTCGTTCTCGGCGAAGCGGGACAGCCTGAAGTCCGACTCGGGGATCCGCGGGTCAGCGCTGCGGCCATCGACGACGAGATCGGCGACCAGCCTGCCGACCGCCGGCGAGATCTTGAAGCCGTGGCCGCTGAAGCCCGCCGCGACGAACAGGCCGTCCAGCGGCGCGGGACCGATCACCGGGTTCCAGTCCGGCGTGACGTCGTAGCAGCCCGCATAGCTCGACCGGATCGATGCGCCGGCGAAGCCGGGGAACCGGGTGCCGACCTTGTCGACGGTGAGGTCGACGAACTGCTCGGTGGCTCGGTTGAGGTAGCTGTCCGGATCGGCTTCCTCGACGTCGGACAGGTCGCTGTTGCCGAACAGGATGTCGCCGCCGACTTCGGGCCGCACGTACTGCAGCGACACCAGGTCGGAGAACACCGGCACGTTCGGAATGTCGACGCCGGGATCGATCGTGACGATCTGCTCCCGCACCACCCGGATGGGCACGTCGATGTTGTACGGCGCGAGGAACGGCGCCGTCCACACGCCGGTGGCGACGACGACGGCGTCTGCCGAGACCGTCGCGCCGTCGGCCAGGCGGATGCCCGTGACGGTGTCGCCGTCGACGATCAGCCCGGTCACCTCCGCGCCCTGACGGACCCGTACGCCCGCCGCGCGTGCCGATGCGGCGAAGGCCTGCGCCGTCATGTAGGCGTCGCCGTAGCCGCCGCGCGACTCCCACCCGAACGCGGCGAACGGCGACAGGTCGGCGAACGGCCACATCTGCGCGACGTCGGCCTTGTCGATCTCCTCGGTCTGCACCCCGACCGCGCGTTGCGCGGCGAGGCTCTTGCGCATCGCCTCGACGTTCGGCTCGCCGACGCCGACCACATAGCCGGTCTGCCGGAACCCGATGTCGGTGCCGAACATCTCCTCGGCCTTCTCGAACACCTCGAGTCCGACAGTCGCCATGGCGGCCAGCGAGCTGACCCCGTAGTGGCACCGCACGATCCCGCTCGACTTGCCCGTCATACCGGAGCCGACGGTGTTGCGCTCGGCCACAACGACATCCGTCACACCGCGCTGGCTCAGCGCCCATGCGGCGGCCGCCCCCTCGATCCCGCCGCCGACGATGACGACGTCCGCGGTCTCGTTCACTGGCCTGGGATCCAGTTGGTCCCGGCCAGCGGCACCCGGGCCATCGCCGCCGCCTCGATCGTCACCGCGACGAGGTCCTCGGGTTCGAGGTGGCACACGTGCGCCTTGCCGCAGGCCCGCGCGATGGTCTGCGCCTCCATCGTCAGCACACGCAGGTAGTTGGCCAGCCGTCGGCCGCCCTCGACCGGGTCGAAGCGCGCCGCCAACTCGGGGTCCTGCGTGCTGATGCCCGCGGGATCGGTGCCGTCCTGGAAATCGTCGAAGAAGCCTGCCGCGCTGCCGAGTCGCTCGTACTCGGCCTGGTGGCGAGGGTGGTTGTCGCCCAACGCAATCAGGGCTGCAGTGCCGATCGCGACCGCGTCGGCGCCCAGCGCGATCGCCTTGGCGACGACGGCGCCGGTGCGGATGCCGCCGGACACCACCAGCTGTACCTCCCGATGCACGCCGAGTTCCTGCAACGCCTGCACCGCCTCGGGGACAGCGGCCAGTGTCGGCACGCCGACGTGCTCGATGAACACCTCCTGGGTGGCGGCCGTGCCGCCCTGCATGCCGTCGACGACGACGACGTCGGCGCCCGCGTGCACGGCCAGTTTCACGTCGTAATAGGTGCGCGTGGCGCCGACCTTGACGTAGATCGACTTCTCCCAGTCGGTGATCTCCCGCAGCTCGTTGATCTTGATCGTCAGGTCGTCCGGGCCTGTCCAATCCGGGTGCCTGCAGGCCGATCGCTGGTCGATGCCCTCCGGAAGCGTGCGCATCGCCGCGACCCGCGGAGAGATCTTCTGGCCCAACAGCATGCCGCCACCGCCGGGTTTCGCGCCTTGTCCGAGCACCACCTCGATCGCATCGGCCTTCCGCAGGTCGTCGGGATTCATCCCGTAGCGCGACGGAAGGTACTGGTAGACCAGGTACTTGCTCTGGCCGCGCTCCTCCGGTGTCATCCCGCCGTCACCGGTGGTGGTCGACGTGCCGACCTCGCTGGCCCCCCGGCCGAGCGCCTCCTTGGCAGGGCCGGACAGCGCGCCGAACGACATTCCGGCGATGGTGACCGGAATGTCAAGGTGCAGCGGGTGTTTGGCGTGCCTACCGCCGAGGACGACGTCGGTGTCGCAGCGTTCGCGGTATCCCTCGAGGGGATAGCGCGACATCGATGCGCCGAGGAACAGCAGATCGTCGAAGTGCGGCAGCGGACGCTTGGCCCCCCAGCCGCGGATGTCGTAGATGCCGGTCTCGGCCGCGCGGTGGATCGCGGCGATGGTCTGGCGGTCGAAGGTGGCGGACTCGCGTAGACCGAGGCGGGCGCGGTCGTCGGTGGTGTAGCTCATCAGTAGCTCGCAGCGTTGTCGATGTGGAAGTGATAGAGGTTGCGCGCTGAGCCGTAACGCGTGTAGGCGCCCGTCTCGTCGCCCTCGAAACCAGCTGTCTTCAAGAGATGTTCGAGCTCCTGGTGATGCTCGTCGCGCATCTCCTTGGCGATGCAGTCGGCACCCAGCGACGCCACATCCCCGCGCACGTAGATGCGCGCCTCGTAGATCGAGTCACCCAGCGCCTCACCCGCGTCGCCGCGAATCACCAGCCGACCCGCCTGCGCCATGAACGCGCTCATGTGGCCGACGTGTCCGCCCACCACGATGTCGACGCCCTTCATGGAGATGCCGCACCGTGCGGCCGCGTTGCCCTCGACGACGAGCAGGCCGCCGTGCGCGCTGGCCGCCGCGGACTGCGACGCGTCCCCTTTGACCCACACCGATCCGCTCATCATGTTCTCGGCGACGCCTGTGCCCGCATTGCCGTCGATCGTGATCTCGGCCCGCTGGTTCATCCCCGCGGCGTAGTAGCCGACGTGCCCGTCCACGGAGATCCGGACCGGCGCGTCGAGGCCGACCGCGACGTTGTGGGCGCCGTCGGGATGGGTGATGACGAATTCGCCGGACAGATCGGGCCGGTGCAGGGCCGCGTTGACGTCGCGAAGGGGAGTGTCCCGCAGGTCGAACACCGTCGTCGATGAGTGCTTGCGCGAAGAGTGTGTCACCGTGTCCATGCGTAGATCACCTCCGGCTCCGGTTCCCAGATGGTGGCCTTCTCCACGCCGGGAAGACCTGCGAGAGCGCGGTATTCGCTGCCGACGGCCACCCAGTCGGCGGTCTCGGCGATCACCGCCGGTTTACAAGCGATCGCGTCGCGGACAACGGCGAACGAGTCCCGGTTGGACACCAACAGGGTGTAGAAGCCGTCGAAAGTCGCGCAGAGTTCCTTGAGGGCGGACTCGATGTCGCGGCCCGCGGCCAGCTGCTGGGCGATGAAGCGCGCGCCGACCTCGGTGTCGTTTTCGCTGTCGAATTCGACTCCAGCCGAACGCAGTTGACGACGGATGGTGGCGTGGTTCGCGAACGAGCCGTTGTGCACCATGCACTGCTCGGGCCCGACCGTGTACGGATGACAGCCTGCGGGCGTGACGGCCGACTCCGTCGCCATCCGGGTGTGCCCCACGCCCTGCCAGCCCTGCGCCGTCGCCAGATTCCAGGCGCCGGTCAACGCCTGCGGGTGCCCGACGCCCTTGAGCACCGCCATGTCAGCGCCGAACCCCGCGATCAGTGCGTGCGGGTATGCGGCCTTCACCGCCACCAGAAGCTCGGCCGAATCTGTTTCGGCGGACAGCAGATAGGTGGTGTCGACGGCCACCGCGTCGACTTCGGCGCCCAGAACCTCACCCACCGCGGATGCGACGGCGCGGCTCGCGTCGGGAACGCCGACGACCGACACCACGCCGCGGCCCGGGGGAGACCACGCGGGGTCGCCGTAGACGGCGACCCCAGCCGAATCGCTGCCGCGGTTGCCCATCTCGCACAGCATCCCGGTGAGCAGTTCACCGAGCCTCGGGTACAGATCCGGGGTGCGCAGGTGCAACCCGACGATCCCGCACATGCCCTCGCCTCCTTCGTGGTTCAGAATGCGGTCAGGTAGTTGTCGATCTCCCATGGCGACACCGCGCTGTGATAGGAGAAGAACTCGTCGCGCTTGACCTTGGCGAAGTAGGCCGCGACGCCGTCGCCCGCGGCATCCAGCACGCCGGTGACGACCGGATCGGCCTCGAACTCCTCGACGGCGTGCAGCAGGGTCGGTGGCAGCGGTCGGGTCGCGGTGCCTTCGCCGATGTTCCCCGGGTCCGTGCTGCGCTTGATTCCGTCGATGCCTGCACCCAGGACGGCGGCGATGGCCAGATACGGGTTCGCCGAGCCGTCGCCACCGCGCAGTTCGACGCGCGACGAGTCCGGCACGCGGATGTAGTGGGTGCGATCGTTGCCGCCGTAGGTCGGCGTGCGCGGCGCCCACGACGCCCCCGACGATGTCGACAGCGCCCCGGTTCGCTTGTAGGAGTTCACCGTCGGTGCCACCACCGCCTGCAGGGCGCAGGCGTGCTCGAGCACCCCGCCGACGAACGCGTACGCGGTGTCGGACAGACCAAGGCCGCGACCATCGTCGTCCGCCGGAAAGACGGGCGTGCCGCCACTGGTCAGCGACAGGTGAAGATGCAGCCCGCTGCCCGTCTTGTCGGCGAAGGGCTTGGGCATGAAGGTCGCGATCATGCCGCGGTCGGCAGCCATCACCGACAGCAGATAGCGCAGTGTCACAACACGATCCGCGGTCGTCAGCGCATCGGAATACTCGAAGTTCTGCTCGAACTGGCCGTTGCCGTCCTCGTGGTCGTTGGCGTAGTTGGACCAGCCGAGCTGGTTCATCGCCGTGGAGATCGAGGTGAGGTGGTCATACATCCGCGTGACGCCGCGCGCGTCGTAACACGGCTGTGCGGCGGTGTCTGCGGCGTCGGCGACCGTGAGACCGCCGTCTGCGTCGCGTTGCAGCAGGAAGTACTCCACCTCGGCGCCGACCCACGGCTCGAAGCCCGCGTCGGCGGCGCGCTGGATCAGCGACTTGAGGATCACTCGCGGCGCATACGGCCACGGCTCGCCGTTGACGTGCGGATCGCAGTGCACGATGGCAAGGCCGTCCTTGATGAACGGGATCGACGTGAACGACGCCGGATCCGGAATGGCCATCAGGTCAGGGTCTTTCGGCTCCTGACCCATGGCGCCGACGGCATAGCCGGCGAAACCGACACCCTCGGTGGCCAGCAGGTCGACAGCCTCGACGGGCACGAGCTTCGCGCAGGGCTTACCCCGCAGGTCGACGAACAGCGCGAGGATGAACTTCGTCCCGGATTTCTGGGCCAGTGCGGCGAGGTCGGTGGACATGTCTGAGCCTTGTCTCTTATTAGGAATCAAAGTATCACGGGAAGAAACCCGGTGCCGACCAAACCGGCCGGCGCGGTGAGTGGTTTCCGCGCCGGCCGGGGCTTGGATCAGACTGGCTGCAGCTCGTAGGACGCTTCGCGGTGGAAGCTCGTGTCGATGCCCGCCTCTTCTTCTTCCGGCGAGATGCGGATGCCCATCGTCTTCTTGATCGCGAACGCGATGATGCCCGCGACGACGAAGGAGTAGACCATCACCGCACCGGCCGCCACGGCCTGACGCCACAGCTGGTCGAAGCCGCCGCCGTAGAACAGGCCGTTGACCGCGTTGGGCATGCTCTCGCTGGCGAGGAAGCCGATGAGCAGCGTGCCGACGACGCCGCCGACAAGGTGGACGCCGACCACGTCGAGCGAGTCGTCATAGCCGAAGCGCTCTTTGAGCCCGACCGCGTAGACGCAGACCGCGCCCGCGATGGCGCCGAGGATGATCGCGCCGACCGGGGTCACCGACCCGCAGGCCGGGGTGATGGCGACGAGCCCGGTGATGGCGCCGGACGCCGCGCCCACACCGGTGACGTGGCCGTCCTTGAACTTCTCGACCGCGATCCAGGCCAGCGTCGCCGCGCACGTCGCGACGAAGGTGGTGACCATGACGATGGCGGCGGAGTTGCCCGCGGCCAGCGCCGAGCCGCCGTTGAAGGCATACCAACCGGCCCACAGCAGGCCCGCGCCGAGCAGTGTCAGCGGCACGTTGTGAGGTTTGCGCAGCTTGCCCCAACCCGCGGACTTACCGAGCACGATCGCGACAGCCAGCGCCGCAGCACCCGCGTTGATGTGCACGGCGGTGCCGCCCGCGAAGTCGATCGCGTGCAGCTTGTTGGCGATCCACCCGCCGACGCTGTTCTCGGTGACCACACCGTCGAACGCGAAAACCCAGTGTGCGACAGGGAAGTACACCAGGACCGCCCAGACGGCAGCGAACACCATCCACGCGCTGAACTTCATCCGGTCGGCGACCGCGCCCGAGATCAGGGCGACCGTGATCGCCGCGAACAGCGCCTGGAACAACGCAAACAGCGACACCGGCAGCCCGCTGATCGTCGTGTTCGACTCGAGCAGGTCCTTCATACCCGCGAATTCCGTGACGCTGCCGAGGAATCCGCCATATGACGTACCGAAGGTCATCGAGAAGCCGAACAGCACCCACAGCACGCCGACGATCGCGCACGCGCCGAACGTCATCATCATCATGTTGGTCGAGCTCTTGACCGACACCATGCCGCCGTAGAACAGCGCGAGCCCGGGAATCATCAGCGTCAGGCCGATGATGCAACACAGCATGAAAGCTGTGGTTCCTGTATCCACGTCCATATACATCTCCATCAGTGACCGCGGCCTTCCGTTGGCCGATCACTGGCAGTAACTGACGTTTCTGTTACGTGGACGGTTTCACTGTGTTGCGTGGGTGTTAATAGTGTTGTCGAGCGTGACGCTCAACCAACTGCGGGCGTTCGTCGAGGCGGAACGCCTTGGCTCGTTCACCGCCGCAGCCGACGCCATCAGGGTCGCGCAGGCCTCGGTGTCCGAACTGGTGCGCAGGCTCGAGGTCGAACTGGACGCCCAGCTGTTCGTCCGGGGCAGCAGAAGGCTGACGCTCACCGCGGCGGGGCGTGAATTGCTGCCCTACGCGCAGGAGGCCGTCAACGCCGCCGACGGCGGTGTGGCTGCGGTCCGGTCTGCTGGATCGCTCGGCGGCGGCACAGCCACCTTCGGCGTGCCGCGCAACGCCGACTACTACTTGCTCTCGCATCTGGTGCAGATCTTCCACACGCGCTATCCATCGGTGCGGGTGCGCCTGGTCGGTCAGAACTCCGCCGAGACCGCCGCCGCCATCCAGGCAGGTGAGATCGAGGCGGGAATGCTGATACTGCCCATCGACGACGAGGACCTGACGGTGCGGCCACTGCTGCGCGACGAGGTGTTCTACGTCAGCGCCGATCCGTCCCACACCGAAAAGCCGGTCACGATCGAACAATTCGCGCGCGCAGAGCTCGTCTTGTACGACGCGCACTACGGGTGGAAGGACCCGACGCGCAGACAACTCGCCGAGCGCGCGCAGCTCGCGGGCCTGCGCCTGGAGCCGTTGATCGAGGTCGAGCACGTCGAGTCCGCGCTGAAGCTGGTCGCCGCCCACGTCGGCGACACGATGATCAGCGGCGCTGTCATCGCCAGCGACGCGTTCCCCGCCGGCCTGCACACCGCGCGCTTTGCTGAACCGCTCTACGACACCATCGCCCTGGCGAGGCACCGCAGCAGACCGCTGTCGAACGCCACGAAGGAGTTCGCGAGGCTGGCAGAGGACACCGTTCGAGAGTTGCGGGTCATCGCCCAACCGTCGGATTCTCGCGGGCGCCACACGGTCCCGCTGATCGACCACCAGCGGCGCTGAACAGGCGAATTCCAGAGCTATAGGCTTGTCCTGTGGTTTATGCAGGAGTCACCCATCTAGTCCTCTGACGCAAATCTGCCTAACGTCGGCCGCATGCAGATCACCGCAGAAGAAGCCGGCGCACTCGGACCGTTCACCTGGCTGAAGAGGCCGGCGGTGGACGGACCCCCGGCCCAACGGGACCCCGCAGTGGTGACGCGGGTGTCGGAGATGTTGTCCGACATCGAGCGCAACGGCCTGGATGCGGTGCGGACCTATGCCCGCGATCTCGACGGCTGGACCGGCGACCTCGAGGTCGCCGACACCGACCTGCGTCGAAGCGGCGACTCGCTGCCCGCCGACGTGAGGGAGGCGTTGGAACTCGGCTACGAGCGCACCAACCGGTTCGCCACGGCGCAGCGTTCGCATCTGGCCGACTTCGAGATCGACCTCGCCCCCGGCGTCGTCGGCGGTGTGCAGTACATCCCGGTCACCCGGGTCGGGGCGTATCTGCCCGCGGGCCGCTTTCCTCTGTTGGCGAGCGCCTTCATGACCGTCGGCGTCGCCAAGGCCGCGGGTGTGCCGACCGTGCTCGCGTGCACGCCGCCCTCAGGCGAGCACGGCGCTCATCCGGCGGTGCTCTACGGGGCGTACTTGTCGCGCGCCGACCGGGTGTTCGCGATCGGCGGGGTTCAAGCTCTCGGCGCCATGGCTTTCGGACTTCTCGGCGACGCACCTGTCGACAT
>DATEIG010000344.1:0-13506 GCA_035279185.1 Mycobacterium sp. | reverse complement strand
TCGAACGTGCCCCAGACGGCCTTGTATCTCGAAGATCTGTTTCGCGGCGCCGGTTTCCCCGACGACGTCTTCCAAACGCTCCTGATCTCCTCGCGCCGGGTTGAGCAGGTCCTGAGAGACGACAGGGTGAAGGCGGCGACGCTCACGGGCAGCGAGCCCGCCGGTCAATCCGTCGCCACGATCGCCGGTCAAGAGATCAAGAAAGTGGTCCTCGAACTCGGCGGTTCGGATCCCTTCATCGTCATGCCCTCGGCCGACCTGGAACGCGCGACCGATGTAGCCGTGAGGGCACGGACCCTCAACAACGGGCAGTCGTGCATCAACGGCAAGAGATTCTTCATTCACGCAGCGATCTACGAGCAGTTCCTCGACATGTTCGTCGCCAAGATGGGGGCGCTGGTGGTGGGTGACCCGATGGATGAGGCAACTGACGTCGGGCCGCTGGCGACGCAGTCCGGACGCGAAGAGGTCGAAGCTTATGTCGATGATGCGTTGGCCAAGGGTGCGCAGGCTCTCGTCGGCGGGAAACGTCCCGATGGGCCGGGCTGGTTCTACCCGCCCACCGTTCTCACGGGTGTGACCGCGGACATGAAGATGTATCACGAAGAGGTGTTCGGGCCGGTCGCCCAGGTATGGCCGGTCGACTCACTCGACGAGGCACTGCGTCTGGCCAATGGCCATCCTTATGGCCTGGGATCGAACCTATGGAGCGAGGACGAAGCCGAACGCGACTTGTTCATCCGCGACATCGAATCGGGGATGGCGTTCATCAACGGCAATACGACGAGCTACCCCGAGATTCCGTTCGGCGGTGTCAAGCGAAGCGGATACGGGCGCGAGTTGTCCGATCTCGGGATGCGGGAGTTCATGAACGCCAAGGCGGTTTGGATCGGCGACGACTCGCATCAGTGAACGATGGGCTAGAGAACAGCCTTCGATGTAGCCAGACCCGGGAGAGTCTCAGGCACTGATCCCATCGAGGCGACGATCCGGGCAGTGTCGACGAAATCGCGGACGATCTGAGAGTCGACGTCGGTACGCCACGCGATCGACAACGATGTCGGCGGAATGTCGGTGACGGGAACGAACGCCAGACCCGGCCTGCTGTAGTACCGCTGCGTCGATGCTTGGGAGAACGCCACGCCCCGCTGCGACAGGATCGCCTCGAAACATTCGTCCACGGTGGACACCTCGGCACCGAGTCGCACCGGCTCGCCTTGGCGCGAGTCGGTTGCGAGCCAGAAATTTCGCCAGTCCTCGGGTGCCTTGCGCGCGACGAAGAACTCGTCGGTGACTTGCTCGACGCTGACATCGTCCTGCCCGGCAAGGGGCGAACTGCTGGATACGACAAGTACTCGCGGTTCGACGAACAGGGTCTCCAGACTCAACCAGTCCTTCACGACAAGCGGCGGCCGGACGAATGCGACGTCGGAAGCTCCGTCGGCCAACCCCACGTACGGGTCGGTGAAATCGAACCCCTGCATGTGAACCTGCACGCCGGGGAAGCGTGACTGAAATGCGCTGAGAATCTGCGGCGTCAACTCCGCTGCCGCATTCGCCTGGAAGCCGACAACCAGCTTGCGCCTGCCGGTTCCGAATGCCGCCGCGCGGGTGAGTCCGACGATCCGCTCGGCGTCGCTGAGCAGTCGTCGACTCTCCTCGAGCAGCACCTCGCCGGCCTGCGTGAGCTCGACGTGCCGACTGTCACGCAGAAACAGCACCGCGCCGAGGCTGTGTTCGAGCTTGCGGATCTGCACCGACAACGACGGCTGGGCGATGTGCAGACGGGCGGCCGCCCGACCGAAATGCAGCTCGTCGGCGACGGCGACGAAGTACGTCAGAAGTCGCAGGTCGAGCTGGGGCAGCATTTATCGAGGCTAGACCACCCCGCGGGATTCTGACCATTAGTTCTTGCCTATTGATCAATGGTTGACAGGTATTGGACCGCGGACGGTTCTTCCCGGTGTGATCGGTGTCGTGGCCGGCGAAACAACCGCCCCGCCACCAGCCACCGATCAAAGGAACCAACATGACAGCCACCACCCACACATCGGCGCCCGCCGACTGGGCCCGATCCTTCGCCGACGCGAACGACTCCGATGCCGAGATCCAGGCGCACGGCAAGTACTTCACGTGCTCGTATCTGCTCGACATGACAGATCACCACTTCGTCGTCCAGATGGCCAGCGGCCGCGTCGCCAACATCGCCATCGATCCCGGACCTCTCGACGTGCCCTACCAATTCGCCATCCGTGCCGGCACCGAAACGTGGCAGAACTTCGGCGTTCCGATTCCCGCACCGATGTATCACGGCATATGGGCTGCGAGCTTCCAGAAAGACATGACCCTCGAGGGCGACCTGCTTGTCCTGATGCAGAACCTACGGTGCGTCACGCGCCAGATCGAACTTCTGCGAATCGTCGGCTCGCCCGTCTAGTAAACCCCGATATAAACCCGAAAGGTCAACCAATGAGCACGATCTCACCTGTCACCGGCCACTACGTCGACATCGATGTCGACGGCCTCCGATACAAAGTGTTCTATCTCGAGAACGGCACCGGCCAACCGCTCATCTGTCAGCACACCGCGGGCTGCCACAACCACCAGTGGCGCGGTCTGCTCGAGGACGACGAGATCACCCGCAACTACCGGGTCATCGCCTACGACCTGCCGCGGCACGGCAAATCCGACCCGCCGGAGAACGCGCAGTGGTGGACCGAGGAGTACAAGTTGACGGCGGATCACTACGTCAACTTCATCGTCGCCCTGTGCGACGCACTCGAACTGGACAACCCGATCTTCATGGGTTCGTCGTTCGGCGGAAACGTCGCGCTGCAACTCGCCCTTCGCCATCCCGATCGGTTCGCCGGCGTCATTCCGGTGGAGGGGGCCGACTACTCGCCGGGGTTCTACCTTGATTGGTGGCAGCACCCGCACGCCAACGCCGCGCAGGTGTGCGCAAGCGGCGTATGGGATCTCATGGCACCGCAGTCTCCCGAGGCCGACCGGTGGAAGACCTGGTTCTACTACAGCCAGGGCTCAGAGGCGTTCAAAGGCGATCTTCACTTCTACTCGGTCGATCACGACCTCCGCGACAAACTCGATCAGATCGACGGCGAGCAGTGCCCGGTAGTGATGCTCACAGGCGACTACGACTACCTCACCACCCCGGCGGACAGCGCACGCACCGCAGCTCAGATCAAGAACGCCGAGTTCATCGAGATGGAGGGAATCGGCCACTTCCCGATGAGTGAGAACCACGCCGTCTTCCGCACCTACCTTCTGCAGGCATTGGAAGCGCTCGGCAAGCGTTCACAGCGAGGGCTCGCGGTCTAGACGCCGCGCCGTGGCGGGGACGGTTCCGCGGAATGCCTGCCGGCACCGCGGGATCGGCTCCCCACTTGATAAGCGGATGGAGGAGGTCCCATCGATGCCGACAGCAGCCGAAGCCATCGAGCACCACGTCACCACCGCTGACCTCATCACCGAACTGGACAGGAGCACACCGCACACCGGCGCCAACATCGGACTCTGGCCCGGCCTAGTCGTGTATCGCGACACCAGACTCACGGGCCACGCCTGGGAAGATATGCGCGGCCTCGCCGTCGGAGTTGTCGCCCAAGGCCGCAAGGAAATCACCGACGCAGGACGGCGATACGTCTGCGATCGGTCCAGCTACTTGGTGATCAGCAGCCGGCTGCAGTTTCAGAGTCAGGTCACCGAAGCGTCTCAGCACGAACCCTGTCTCTCGATGGTGCTGCAAGTCGAACCGTCGACCGTTCGGAAAGTGTCGGCGCAGATGCCTGATCGGCGTCATCATTCTCGCGACGACGAGCTCGACGATCGCCTACCCGAGGCATGCTTTGTTTCAGCGCTCGATGACCAATTGGTGTGTGCGCTGGTCAGATTCCTCCAGTCGCTGTCGAACGAGGCTGACCGACGGATACTTGCGGGGCTGTACCTCAAGGAAATCGTGTATCGCGTGTTGCAACGGGAACAGTTCACCCGCATGCTGCATTTCACCGACCGATACGACGGGGCCACCTCGATCGCCGGGGCAATGAGCTACATCAGGGCGCACCTCGCAGAGCCCCTCACAGTGGCGGTTCTGGCAGAACAGGTCAATCTCAGCCCGTCGGCATTCACCCGCATGTTCCGGGATATGACCGGCACGTCACCGTATCGGTTCGTCAAAGAGATGCGATTGGACAGAGCGCGTGACCTGCTGATCGAAGAGCGACTCGGCGTTGCCGATGTCGCGGCCGCCGTCGGTTACATCAGCACGTCGCACTTCATCAAGGAGTTCCGCGGCCGGTTCGGCACCACGCCGCGCGGCTACTTCGATGTCCATTCCGTCAGTCGCAGGCTGCGGGCAGTGCGCGGCGTCTCGCGTCTGTAGATGACATCCCAGATGGTCAGCCCGCCACGTCGTCTGACCAGGCGACGATCTGGGGCGCAAGCTGCTTCCAGTTCGCCCAGACTGATTCTCCGCGGTCCCGGCTTGCCTCCAGTCGGTCGAGGAACTCACGGTCTCCCCAGACAGGATCGATGATGTGAGCATTCTGGAGGTTTGCAGCGAGGCGTTCCGAAGTAGCGCGGGTGTGGTAGTAATCGCTCTCACCGCTGCGAAACACGAGTATCGGAAGAGTGATCGCGGCAGCTTCCTCATCTGACAGCCCCGCCACGAGGGGATCGCCGCAGGCGCAGTAGACATGGGCCCAGCGTTCCATCGTTTCGATGAAAGTCTGCTTGTCCTGCGCAAGGAATCGTTCGCGGTTGCGGGGATTCCGCTCGATGACCTCTGCCCAGGTGGGAAGGTCCGCTACGTCTGCCATCGTGCCGTTCCACGCTGCTCGTATCGAGGGGAAGTTGTACACCTCGGCCAGCGACATGCTGCCGAACGCGCCACCGCTGACCCACCACATGACAACGGCACGGGCGATCTCCGGGTGTCGAGCAGCGGCGAGCAATGAGATCCGCGCTCCCCCAGAGCCGCCCACGAGCACCGTCGGGCCGAGATCAAGATCGAGAATCAGCGTGGCAAGCGATTCGGCCTGCATCACCGACTCCGAGCTTCCTTCGAAACACACTGCAGAGGCACCGCAATTGAGCCGGTCATAGATCACCACCTTCTTGCCCCGCTCGGCGATCGCTTCGGCTAGCTCGCGTACGCCCCCGGCGTCCTTGCTGAAGCGGCCACCGCCGGTGAGGATGTAGGGCTCACCTTCGCCGATGACCTCGTAGGCGATCTCAAGGTCGCCTTGTTGAATGATTGGCACAATGACCTTCTCAGACAGCGGAATTGGTTGGTGATGCTGTTCCTCCCGGAACAGCTCGTAAGTGATTCGCCGGCTCCCGCTCTGTCGCTGGCTACAGTGCGATGGGGACGCTGGCCGGACCGCGCACTGAGCTCGTGTGGACGTACTCGACGTTGGTCTCGTCGACGCCCCACTGAGGGAAGCGCTTCAACGTCTCCTCCAGCGCCACTCTGGCCTCCAGCCGGGCCAGCGCCGCACCCAGACAGAAGTGCGAGCCGTGCCCGAAGCTGACGTGGCGGATCCCGGTTCGCGTCACGTCGAAGTCGTCCGGGCGCTCGTACTGACGCTCGTCGCGCCCCGCCGACCCCGTCAGCAGTACCACTTTCGCTCCAGCAGGGATCACCGTGCCGTGGTAGGTGGTGTCACGCAGGGCGAAGCGCCCCTGGACCGGGGACGGCGCTTCGTATCGCAGCAATTCCTCCACAGCGCCGCCGATCAATCCGGGATCCGCGACCAATTTCGCTCGCTGCTCCGGGTTGCGCGCAAGGACGAGTGCCGCCCAGCCGAGGAGTCGCGCGACCGTCTCGTTGCCTGCGACGTTGATCATTGCGATGAACATCAACAGTTCGCCGTCGTCCAGCCGGCGTGGTTGCGCGTCGGGCAAGACGAGGTCGGAATTCATCAGATCGCTGACAATGTCGGTCGTACTATGCGCGCGCCGCAGATCGATCTGCTGTTGGTAGTAACCGTAGAGTTTGGCCGACGCCTCCATTCCCGCGGCGCTGAGTTCCGTACTGCCCTCCTCGCGATGCAGCTGCGCGTCCGACCACTCGCGGAGGTTGTCGTGGTCCTCCTCGGGGAAGCCGAGGAGCGAGCTGATCACCATCACCGGCAGCTTGGCGGAGAAGTCCTCGACGTAGTCGAAGCCGGCGGTGCCGACGTATCGGTCTAGATAGCCCTTGCACAGTTCGCGGACGTGGTCCTCCAGCTGAGCGATCCTGCTACGAAAGAAGGTGCGGTTGACCATCTTCCGTAGGCAGGTGTGGGCGGGAGGATCCATCATGATCATCGGCTGGGGCGCGGGCAGTGGCTCTTCGCTGATCGTGTCGAGGATGATGCCGTGTTCCGACGAGAAGGACTCGGTGTCCAGCGACGCCGTCATCACATCGTCGAAGCGGCTGAGGGCGTAGAAGTCGTGTTCCGGGTTGTAGTAGACAGGCGCTTCGTCCCGCAACCGTTTCCATACCGAGTATGGGTCGGCGTGCAGGCCGCGGTCGAAAGGGTCCCAGCGCAAGTCCGTCGTTGTCATCAACACCGCCCTCCGCCCAGAACACTATTACAAATATTGTTCAATAGCACTACACGACTGCGATCAGACAAGCGATGAAATACCGCGCCGCTCGACTCCCTCCTCTAGGGAGTGTCAAGGATCAACCGAAGTAGGTGTAAAGCATCAGCCGAAGCCGAAACGTCAACATCAGCCGACGTAATACACCTCTGAAGTGGGGCGGGCGGGGCTCGAACCCGCGACCAATGGATTATGAGTCCACGGCTCTAACCAACTGAGCTACCGCCCCCAGTTCGGCGACGTCCGCGCCGCCGGGTCACCAGATTAGCCTCCGACCGTCGTCAGCTCGGCACCTGGCGTCGCCATGTACACGCCAGCCGACACGGATGACGACATTCATAGGGAAACACCCCATTTCTTGCTCGACGGCGCCCTCATACGCTTGCCCACAGGTAGAGGACAGCGGATTGTCACGCCGTGCCGAAGGGACCCTGCTCATGTCGCCCACCGGAAAGCGGAAGGCCCTCGGCCGCACGGCCTTCCTCGCAGCTGCACTGCTCACGGGTTTGGTGGCACCGGTCTCGGCGCAGGCCGATGGCGGCTGCATCCCCGGCGATCAGCCGGGTTCGGTGCCCCGCAACGCCCGTCCGGGTGACATGGTGTGCGTCTCTCCGCAGACCGCCGGGCTGGTTGCGCAGGAATCCGCCACTGCCGCGGAAAAGGTCGACCCCAATGGCGCATACGGTCCGCAGAGTTGCAAGCAAGGCTTCGTCTGGCGTGAGGCGTTCGACGGCGACACCGTGTGCGTCACCCCGCAGCGACGCCAGGAGACCTGGCAGCAGAACGCCAACGCCGGTGTGGGAGCGACCGGTGGCCTCGCGCCGCAGCCGGTTGCCGCCTCCTGTGAATGGAAATACAGCGGCACCAACGTTCTCGAGCTCGACAACGGCAACCTCGTGGAGCTGGACTTCGGCAACCTCTCCGCCAGGCAGCCCATGCGCATGATCGTCAAGGACCGCTTCGGCTCGTTGACCGTCTACCCCGGCGAGATCTACAGCGGATCAACCGACGACAAGAAGGGCGAGACGTTCTTCGGAATCATCTGGCGGAACTACCGCGACAACTCGCGCGCCGGAGGCACCGACTTCGACGGGAAGGTCGACCCGGCATCGGGCACGCTGAGCGGCACGTACGAAAACCACGACGGGCCGTCTGGACAGTGGAAGGCGCGCGAGCGCTTCACCTGCGGCTGAGCAGCGTCAGCGTCCCGCCGGCGTGGCTTCCGGCACCGCATCCACCTCGTCTCGGGGTGTGCCGCGATCCGACGACAGCATGACCGCGGTGATCGGTATGACCAGCGCCAGCAGCGCAATCACGAAGACCGGGAACAGGAATGAGAACACCTCGGGTCCCCCGGGCAGCGGTGCGCTGTAGTCGACGGTGACCCGCACCGCAGCCATGCCCGTGTAGTGCATGCCGACGACGGCGACGCCCATGACAAGGCCGGCGGCGAATCGCGACACCGGCGACTCGAGCACGAGGCTGAACCACAGCGCTGCGGTGGCAGCGACCACCGCGATGACTATCGACAGAGCCACAAGCGTCTTGTCGTAGCTCATGCCGCCCTGGATGCGGACCGCCCACATGCCGGTGTAATGCATCAGCGCCACCGCGATTCCCGTGATCACGCCGCCTGCGATCAGCCGGGGCAGCTTGACGGTGCGGCCGATCGTGATGAGCCCGACGAACACCGCCGAGATGGCCAGCGCCGCCGACGCGATCGTCCACCCCAGGTGGTACCGCACCACGCTGTTGGGGATGGCGAAGCCGAGCATCGCAATGAAGTGCATCAACCAGATCGCCACGCCGCCGATCGAGATGGCCGCCATGGCGAGCCAGCGCAAGCGATCCCGTTCATTCGACGCCGCGGCACCGCGACGTGTGCACGCGAGGCCGACGACCGATCCGACCACAGAAACGATGTAAGCCAGAAACAGCAGCCAAAGGCCCATGTCGAAGTGGTGTACGTGACTGTGCATTTCGGTTCCTCTTGTTGGTGCGTTATCTCAGGTCAGGGCACTGAGGTCGGAAGGCGATCAAGTGCGTAGGAGGTGACGGCGATCAGGGCGTCCTTGGCCGATTCGCGTTGGCGGGCATCGATCTTGATGATCGGCACGTCGGCCGGGACGGACAGCGCCTCGCGGAGCTCGTCGACGCCGTGCGTGGGCGCTCCGTCGAATTCGTTGACGGCGATGACGAACGGCAGATCGCGGGCCTCGAAGAAGTCGACGGCGGCGAAACTGTCCTCCAGCTTCCGGGTGTCGACCAGCACAAGCGCGCCGATCGCGCCCAACACCAGGTCGTCCCACATGAACCAGAACCGGCGTTGGCCCGGCGTACCGAACAGGTACAGCACCAAATCGTCGGCGATCGTGATGCGCCCGAAATCCATTGCGACGGTAGTGCTTCGCTTGGTGGAAGACGCGTCGAGATCGTCGTGTCCCTCCGAGGCATTCGTCACGAGCGCCTCGGTCCGCAACGGCATGATCTCCGACACCGCTCCGACGAACGTCGTCTTGCCGACGCCGAACCCGCCTGCGATCACGATCTTCGTCGACGCCGTCGCCCCGCCGCGGTCATAGTGCGCGGAGGCCACTGAGGGTCCTTTCTATCAGTCGGCGCCGTTCCAAGACCGGCGTGCTGTCGGTCAGCGTGGCGTGCACACGCAGATGGCCGCTTTCCACCAGGTCACCCACCAGGACACGGATGACACCGATGGGCTGTCCCGCGTGTGAGGAGATCTCGGCGATCGAGGGCCTGCCGCCGCACAGCCGGAGGATGGAAATCCGGAAATCGCCCGGTGGCCAGTCGAGTTCGTCGACCGAGACGAGCGACTCCACCGCAGCCTCGATCGGCAACTCGATCCTGGCGCGGGTACGTCCGCCGGTGAGCGTGTAGGGACGCGCGGGGCTGGGTGATCGTCTCGTCTCTGGCCTGTCCATACTCAGCGTCATCGAACTCCCTGCGTGGCGCGCGGAGCCGCCTGTACCGCCTTACCAACCCGCTTGACAAGCATGGCCATCTCGTAGCCGACCTGTCCGACATCGCAGGAGATCGACGCCAACGCAGCGAGGTACGACCCGCTCCCGACACCCATCAACAGCAGGAAGCCGTCGTCCATCTCGACGATTGACTGACGAACGTTGCCCGCACCGAACAGTCGCGCCGCACCGGTGGACAGGCTGGCCAAACCCGATGTGACAGCGGCCATCTGATCGGCGCGGTCCGGCGGCAGGTGCGAGCTCGACGCCATCAGCAGACCGTCGGCCGAGACGAGGATCGCATGGGAGACCCCCGGGACGTCGCGCACGAAGTTGGACACGAACCAGTCGAGCTGTTGGGTGCCGCTAGTCATTCGTCCCCTTCGCTTCCTCTGTGTTGTGCGGGTCTTCGCCTCGTCCGCTGCGCACACCGGCCAGTGCCCGGCTCAACACGCTTCGGACCGCTGTGGGATCGGGACCGTCGTCCGCGTCGATGTCGGAGTCGCTCTTCGCATGACCTGGCACCAGGCGCGCACCCCGCTCGCGGATCGGCAGCCCGGATGCCGTGTGCCGGTTCGGCTCCCGCTCCACGGCCTCTGCGGCGGTGGCCCAGTCGTCGTCGGCGGCGGTGGCCCATGCTCCCGCGTGCATTCCGCGGGTCGACGGATCGGTCAGCCACTCCGACATCATCCGCTCGTAGATCGGGGCACCATCTGACTGGATCGGCTGCCCTGCCGCCTCCGGCGTCGATCGGATCGGGTCTTCTGTCACCGCCCCGCGCTGTGGGAGCGAGTCGTCGGGCTTCGACCGACCGCTGAAATACGCGAACGGGTTCGATACCGTCTCGGCCGCCGGCTCTTCGAGAGGCTGCTCGACCGGCGCCGGTTCGGCGTGTCCGTCGGCAGGCACGGCGAAGATCGTGACGCCGCTCTTGCCGGGCGACCGCTTCGGCAGCCGTCCGGGCAGGACGGACGAATCCGTCTCAGCCGCAGGCGCATCCGCGTCGCGGTCGGTGTCGCCGGGCGGGCTGACGTCGTCACGTCTCGGCAGGCTGACGACCTGCCCCGACGTTTCATTCTCGATGAACCGGAACGACGGCTCGTCGTCCGCGTCCCCGCGCGGTTCGCTGATCTCGGTTGGCGCGGCGATCAGCGTGCCCGGTAGATGCACACTGGCCGTCACACCGGGTTGGTCGGTCAGCGGGGCGGTAGCGCGCAGGCGCACAGTCGCGTCGTGGCGTCGCGCAAGCCGACCGACGACGAAAAGACCCATCCGCTTGGCGGTTTCGGAGGTCACTTCGCCGCCGACCGCCAGCCGCTCGTTCTCGGCGTGCAGGTCCTCCGACGACATCCCGAGTCCGCGGTCGGCGATCTCCACGAGGACGCCCGCGTCGACGGCGCGCGAAGCCGTCACCAGAACCGGCGAGTCGGGAGGCGAGTACCGCAGCGCGTTGTCGAGGAGCTCGGCGATCAGGTGGCCGACATCGCCGGCGGCGGTGCCGACGATCGAGCAGTCGACGGTGGCGCCGACCTCGACCCGCTGATAGTCCTCCACCTCGGACATCGCGGCGCGCATCACCTCGGGAAGGTGCACGGGTTCGGCGCGTCGGTGCCGCTCGACGGTGTCGGCGAGCACGAGCAGGTTGTCGCCGTTGCGGCGCATGCGGGTGACCAGGTGATCGAGCCGGAAGAGGTGGTCGAGCCGAGCCGGGTCGTCCTCGTCGTGTTCGAGGGTCTCGATCAGGGCCAGCTGCTCTTCGACGAGAGATCTGCTGCGGCGTGACAAGGTTTCGAACATCTCGCCGATCTGCAGCCGAACACCGTGCTCACTGGCCAGCCGGACCGCCTGCGAGTGGATGTCGTCGATCGCGCGCGCCAGCTGCCCGACCTCTTCTTTGGTGTGGACCGGCAGCGCGGTGATCTCCGGTAACCCGCCGCCCTTGCTGAGCCGGTCGATCTCCTCGGGCAGCTGGACGCGGGCGACGTCCTGTGCGCCCCGACGTAGGCGGCCAATGGACCGAATGAGAGACCGGCCGACGCCGAGAGCGAAGACGAGCGCGGCAAGCACCGCACCGAGGAAGATCGCGGTATCGCGCAGTGCGGCCGACCGCAGTGTGTTGGCCCGCGAGTGCACCATCTGGTCGAGGTCGGTCGAGAGCTGCTGCGCCATCGCGTGGTACTCGTCGGCGCTTGCTCGCATCGCGCCGACGAACTGGGGCGTGACAGCGAGGTCGTCCGATGATCGGGCGTACGCGTCCCGCCGCGCGTCGGACTCCTGGCGCAGCGCGGAGGTCTGGTCCGCAGACGTCAGCTGGCTGAGGCGATCGATCGCGGCCGCTTCCGCACCTGCCGCCTCTGCCACCGTGGCCCGAAGCGGGGCCGATTGCGCGAAGTCGGGCGCCGAAACCAGGATCCGCTGCGTTGTCAGTGCCCGTTGCGCAGCAAGCACATTGACGAGCTGATCCGCGAGTGGGCGCACGGCGCTGTCCTCGACGGTCGCCATCGACGTCGCGACCGCGGTCGCGATTTCCGAAGACACGTCGTCGGCGAGCTCGGCTGCCCGCGCTTGCGGCACCGGGCCTGCGGCGATCTCGTCGCGCAACGTTGTGCCGGTGGAGGTGGCGTTCTGCAGTTCGTTGGCCACCGTCGAATCGAACTCCGCGGACGTGATCAGCGACGAAAGAGTAGCCGCGCTCGCATCGAACTGGGCGAGAGGGTCAGCGATCGGGGTGTTGGCGGCGGCGGCATAGGCGAGGGTGTCGACTCGGTCGACAAACTCGACCGCGGGCACCACGATCCTGGCGCTGCTCGACGCGATGCTCAGCTTGGACGCCGCGGACAGCTCGTTCTGGATCCGCAGCGCGCCGAAGGTCGCCGCGAGCAGTACCGGCAGAACCATGATGGCCGCGACCTTCCACCGCAGCGGCCAGCCCTCGATGGACATCCGCGATGTGCTCGGGCGGGCGCCTTCGGTCACGATCGGACTCGTGGCCTCCATGCCCACACCACCCTTCGCCGGACCAATTGACGTACGCGAAGAAGCGCCCGGCAACGCGAATGCTAGATGAAGTGCGAGGCTTGTGCATCGACCGGGTCACCGCGGCAAACCGCTTCTGATTAGCACCGATGCCCAGCGCTCGGACGCACTCGATCATCAGGGATCCCTCAGGCAACTCGGCCCTGTCCGTCGCTGGGCACAGACCTCGTAACGGCTGAGGAAGCCGCAGAGCCAGCAACACCGGGAGCCGTGCGAATGACGAATTTAGATGGCGGCGGCGCCGAAGGTCTCCTCCGACCAGCAATTGCTATGAGCACGACCGCCGAGGGCCCTGATCCGCGTCTTCGGGGTCCGCAGTTCAGGCCGTATGCGTGAGCGAACCACTACGATCGATCCACCGCACCGCTGCCAGCCGGGGGACCACGCCGTTGCAAACGAAGACCGGGAGTTCGATCCGGCCAGCCGTCGTCCTTGCCGCTCTCGGGGTGGTCTTCGGGGACATCGGGACGAGCCCGATCTACACCGTGCAGACCGTCTTCAACCCGAGCGATCCCCATCCGGTGCCGCTGAACGACCACAATGTCTACGGCATCGTGTCGCTGATCTTCTGGTCCATCATGCTGATCGTCACCCTCACCTACGTGACCCTGGTCATGCGGGCCGACAACGACGGTGAGGGCGGCATCATGGCCTTGATCACGTTGCTTCGCCGATGGGGATCGGAGACCCGCCATCGCACGGCACTGATCCTGGCCGGGCTGGGCGTCTTCGGCGCCTCGCTGTTCTTCGGCGACAGCATGATCACCCCGGCGATCTCGGTGCTGTCCGCCATCGAGGGCATCGAGGTCATCGATCCGGAGTTCAAGGACTGGGTCGTGCCCGTCACCGTCGGCATCATCGTGGTCTTGTTCTATGTCCAGCG
>DATEIG010000343.1:0-4568 GCA_035279185.1 Mycobacterium sp. | reverse complement strand
CGTCTCGTCGATGAGGATGAACGCGCCGCTGTCCCGGTTGTCGGAGTACGCGTCCGACACGACGACCGAACTGGTGCGCAGGGTCACCGCTCCGATGTCGTTGAGCACCAACTCGACCGGGTTGTCGAGCTCCTCCAGCGTCTCGGGGTCGAGCCGCGAATGCAGGGCTTGCACGGTCGCCCGCACGGTGCGGGCACCTTGTTTGAGCGCCAGCCGGTCGCCCGCCCGCAGCGGGTGGTCGACGAACCAGCACACCGTCGCGTCGAGTTCGCGAGCGGGTACAGGCAGGACGGCGTCGTCTTCGCCGCTGACGAAGACATCGCCGCGGCCGACGTCGATGTCGTCGGCGAGCTCGATGGAAACAGACAGCGGCGCAACGGCCGTCGTTCGTTCGTCATCGAGGGTGTCGACCACGGTGACCGTCGACCTCGTCCCCGCTGGAAGGCTGACGACCGAATCCCCGACCTGAAGTGTGCCTGCCGAGAGTCGGCCGGTGTAGCGCCTGCGCTGATCGGCCGACGGCCTCGACACCCACTGCACAGGTAGGCGCAGCTTCGCCGGATCCGGTTGCGGTGCCGACAGTTCGACACCCTCCAGGTACTCGAGCAGCGTCGGTCCCTCGTACCAGGGGGTGCGGTCCGATCGGTGCACGACGTTGTCGCCGTGCTTGGCGGCGATCGGGATGACGGTCACATCCGCCTCGCCGAGGCGCGCGGCCACCTGGCGCAGTTCGTCCTCGACCTCGCGGTACCTGTCCTGGTCGAAGTCAACGAGGTCGAATTTGTTGACCGTCGCCACGAAGTGCTTGATACCCAACAGCTTTGCGATCCGGGCATGCCTGCGGGTCTGGCGGAGCACCCCGGCGCGGGCGTCGACGAGCAGAACCGCGACGTGAGCGTTCGACGCACCGGTGAACATGTTGCGGGTGTAGCGCTCATGGCCGGGGGTGTCGGCGAGGATGTAGCTGCGGGTGTCGGTCGAGAAGAAGCGGTAGGCGACGTCGATGGTGATCCCCTGCTCGCGCTCCGCGCGAAGGCCGTCGGAGAGGGCCGCGAGGTCGGCAACCCCCTCCTCGTCGGTGACCGCTTCGAGGTGGTCGGTCGGGAGGCTGTCGGTGTCGTGCAGCAGACGGCCGATCAGCGTGCTCTTGCCGTCGTCGACGGAGCCGGCGGTGGTGATGCGGAGAAGTTGGCGTGTCATCAGAAATACCCCTCGCGCTTGCGGTCTTCCATTGCGGCAGCGGACGTTCGGTCGTCGGCACGCGTTTCGCCGCGCTCGGACACGGTGGCCGCCGAGATCTCCTCGATCACCCGCTCGATGTCAGTAGCCCTCGAGCGGACAGCGCCGGTGATGGTGAGGTCGCCGACGGTCCGGTAGCGCACCCACTCGACCGACGAGGTCTCACCGTCCGTCGGGCCGGCGTACTGGGAGACCGCGAGCAGGATGCCGTCGCGCTCGAAAACCTCACGCTCGTGGGCGAAGTAGATCGACGGCAACTCGAGGTTCTCCAGCTGGATGTAGCGCCAGACGTCCAACTCGGTCCAGTTGCTCAGCGGGAAGACCCTGACCTGTTCGCCCTTCTTGATGCGACCGTTGTACAGCGACCAGGGCTCCGGTCGCTGGGCGCGAGGATCCCATTGGCCGAATTCGTCGCGGAAGCTCAGGATGCGTTCCTTGGCCCGCGCCCGTTCCTCGTCGCGGCGTGCTCCGCCGAACGCGGCGTCGAACTCGCCCTCCTCCAACGCATCGAGCAGCGTGCGCGTCTGCTGACGGTTGCGGGAGGCGGTGGGTCCCGGGTCGGGAACGCGGCCCTTGTCGATGGACTCCTGCACGGACGCGACGATGAGCTTGTGTCCCTCTCCGGTGACCCGGCGATCGCGGAACTCGATCACCTCGTCGAAGTTGTGCCCGGTGTCGACGTGCATCACGGGGAACGGGAGCGGTGACGGCCGAAAAGCCTTCTCCGCCAACCTCAGGAGAACGATCGAGTCCTTGCCCGCCGAGAACAGCAACACCGGTCGCTCCAGCTCGGCAGCGACTTCACGGATGATGTGCACCGCTTCGGCCTCGAGCAGGCGCAGTTCGTCGACGTGCAGGGTGTCGTAGTTCGTGGTCGCCGTCATGTCGGCAGCCCCTCCTTCTCGGCGTCGGCGCGGTAGCGGTCTACCCATTCGTCGGATCGTTGATCCGCCTGTCGTTCGAGGACGGGCGCGGGTGCGAGCGCCGGATCCTGCCCGATCTGCTCGAGGACCGTTGCCACGATCGAGGTGAGATTTCGCCACAGCACGGGGTACGGAACGTCCAACGGGGCGATCCCCTCCTTTTCGAACCAGTCTCGCCAGCCCTCCTCCTGTGCACGCAGCATGGTGATCACGTGTGCGATCGCGCCTGCGTGGTACTCGGCGCGGGAGTCGCGGGTCGGATCGGGTCGCCCGCGCCAGACGCGGGTCTGCACCGCACGCCAGAACGAAACCGCCTGCGAGACAACGTCAGGCCGGTATACGTGGATCAGCACCGGGTCGGTGCCGATGACATCGCGGATGGCTGAGAGCAGTCCGTCGCCGGAACGGTCCGGCAGTCCCTCGGCGCGCTGCAGGAGAAGCGGCGTCTGATTCCACATCAGCTTGCCGCCCCAGATCCCGTTGGGGGTGCGGCCGACGGTCCTGATGTAGTCGCGCCAGATCTCGGGCGGAGCAAGGTCCGGCTTGCCTTCGTCGAGCGGGTCGAGCAGACGCAGGATCGACTCGTCCTCGACGCCCGCGAACCACTCCCGCGGCTGTGGTGACTGGCTGGTGGTCGGCAGGTACTGGAAGAACTCTCCGGGTTCACCGGCAACGCCTGTGGCCCGCAGTGATTCGACGAGGAGGGTGCTGCCGCTTCGTTGCGACGCGAGTACCAGGTATGCAGAAGCGGCCATTCAATTCCTCAACTGTGTTCGTCCTCGATTCCGCGATCGGCGGCGATTGCGGAACGGCTGGTGACGCGCGGCCCGTGGATGCGCAGATACGTTTCGGTGTAGCGCTCGGAGATGCGGGTGCCCGCGAAATCCGACGGGATGACGTCGTTGGTCTTCTGCCGCCAGTCGTTCAACAGCAGTGAGAGGTCGTTGGCGATCGCCTCCGCCTTGTCGGTCGCGTCCTGGCCGAGGAGGTTGTGCGACTCGCCGGGATCGTCGAGCAGGTCGTAGAGTTCGCGCTCCGGACGCGGCGCGGCAGCCGACGGTGCGACGGCCATCCCCGGCGCGCTGTCGGCGATGTCCCAGGGGAGATCGAGGAGCGGTCGGGCCGCGTAGTTCTCGATGTAGCTGTACTCCTTGGTCCGGATGGCGCGTATGGGATCGAAGGAGTCGTGGTAGGTCTTGGTCGTGTAGACCTCGGACCGGATCGGATCGGATCCGTTTGCGGCCGTGGCGATCTGGCTGGCGTGTGACATGCCCTCGATGTCGGTGGGCACGTCGACCCCGAGCAGATCGAGCAGGGTGGGGAGCAGGTCGACACCGCTGAAGAGGTCGTCGTAGACGCGTGGAGCCAGCCCGCTGTCGCGCGGCGGACGGACGATCAGAGCGATGCCGGTGCCCGCGTCGTACAGCGTGGATTTCGCGCGGGGGAGGGCCGGGCCGTGGTCGGTCATGAAGACGACCCAGGTGTTGCGGTCCAGCCCCGTGGCCTCCAACTTGTCGAGCAACTGGCCCACCGCCGCGTCCGCGACGGTGATGGCGCCGTAGAACTCGGCGAGGTCCTGTCGGACGGCGTCGGTCTCGGGCAGATAGTCGGGCAGCTCGACGCTGGCCGAGTCGGCGGGTTCGTAGCGCTCGGGCGGGTACGGGCGGTGGGTTTCGAAGAAGCCGGCCGTCAACACGAACGGCTGTTGTGGCGCCGCGTCGAGCCATCGAGTGGCGCGGTCGACCACGTACTCGCAGAAGGAGTTCGACACGTCGTACTCGTCGAAGCCAAGGCGGGCCGGGTACGACGTCTCGTGCTGCATGCCGAACAGCGCGGTGTACCAACCGGCCTCGGAGACGATCTGCGGCAGCGTGCGGACGTCCGCCCGGTACTCCCAGCCGTGGTGAGCCAAGCCGAGCAGACCGTTGCTGTGCGGGTAGCGGCCGGTGAACAGAGATCCCCTCGACGGCGAGCACAGCGGCGCGGTGGCGTGGGCGCGGGTGAACAGGATGCCTTCGGCGGCGAGTTGGTCGAGCCGCGGGCTGGACACGTCTGAATGGCCGTACACGCCGAGATAACGGCCGAGGTCGTGCCAGTGCACGATCAGCACGTTGTCGTGCGGTCGCTGCGTCATCGCTGCCTTTCGGGGGTCGTCGGTACACCGAACCGGGCGATCGTCCATCCGGCAACCGTTTGAATCACTAGAAGTTATCCACAGTGGCGGGTTTATACACAGGTGTGGGTTGAGGTGGGGTTTTATCGGGTGCCGCGTCGTGAGGCGTGGGTAGTTTCGAATGCATGTTCGATGGTTCGTTGCCTGAGGTCGCCGACCTGGCGTCGTTGACCGACGCCCAGCTGGTCGACGCCGCCGCCGGCTGGTCACGCGCGGAAAACGCCGCCGGGGCG
>DATEIG010000342.1:0-8412 GCA_035279185.1 Mycobacterium sp. | reverse complement strand
GTCGGCATCAACGCGGTGATCTACTACTCGCCCGCAAGCCTGGAGAGACTCGCCAGCGCGAGGTCGGAGTTCGGGGCGCCGAACGCGACCGGGGTTGCGTTGGCCGCGATCAGCGTGGCGGCGACGCTGGTGGCGGTGATGCTGGTCGATCGGGTGGGCCGACGGCCGCTGCTGATGGGCAGCCTGCTCGGCGTCGCCGTCGGCCTCGCCGCGATGGCAGTGGGATCCGGTATCCACACCACGAGCGTCGGATCCACGGTGTCGACCGCCGGCCTGTACGTCTTCATCGTGGCGTTCGCGATCGGGATCGGGCCGATCGCGTGGGTCGCCGCGGCCGAGGTGGTTCCCATCGGGGCGCGTGGGTTGGCGCTCGGGGTGGTGGTCGCGTCGCACTGGCTGTTCGACGGGTTGGCGTCGCCGACCGGCCTGCTGTTGCGCGACGAACTCGGTCTCTACCTGTTGATCGTGCTGTACATCGGTTGTGCCATAGCCGGTTTCGTCATCCTGCGCAGGCTCTTCCCCGAGACGAAAGGGCGGTCGCTCCTGGCGATCACCCGTTACTTCACCGACACGGCACGCCGGGCGCCGCAGACCCGTTTCGCGCAGTACGCGGTGGGAGTCCTCGGCTCGCTGTGCGGAGTGCTCAACGGTTACAACCTGGCGATCACGGCGGTGACACTCGTGCTGATCGTCGACGACTGGCAGCTCAGCGGGCTTCAGCAGGGCCTGCTGGCAAGCACTGTCGTCATGGGTGTCGCCATCGGCGCGTCGATCGCGGGTCTGCTGTCGGATCGTTTCGGCCGCCGCTATGTCCTGATGTCGATGGCCGCGCTGTTCATCGCCAGCGGCTTCGCCGCCGCGCTCGCCCCGTCGCTGGGATGGTTGATCGCCGCCCGCGCGGCTGCGGGCGTCGCGATGGGCGTGTCGGCTCCGACGGCCGGAATCTACGTCGCGGAGGTGGCTCCCGCCGCCATCCGGGGCAGGATGCTCTCGATACAGATCGTGGCCAACGCGCTGGGCATCATCCTGGCCTACTGCGTGGGCCTGGCCCTGGTGAACCGGGACGACGGATGGCGCGCGATGTTCGGTTTCGTCGCGCTGCCCGCCATGATCTACGGCTTGGCGCTGCTGCCGCTGATGGAGTCACCGCGTTGGTTGATCGCCGCGGGTCAGCTCAACGCGGCACGACGCTCGTTGCGCAGGCTGTTCGGCGGCGACGCGGATCGCGAGCTGGCGAAGATCGTCGACGAACGCGCCGACGTCGACCCGGATGCCACGAAGGCGGAGGCGGGACGCGAGCGGCTGTGGATGCCCACCCACCGGCCCGCGGTGTCGGTGGGGCTGGTGCTGGTCTTCCTGTCGGTGTTCGCCGGTGAGGACATGGTGTTGTTCTATGCGCCGACAGTCCTGGAGCAGATCGGATTCACCGACACCGCAGTGTCGTTCGCGGCCACGCTGGGTCTCGGCGTCATCAGCTTCATCGCGACGTTGATCGCGTTCACCGTGATCGACCAGGCGGGGCGCAAACCGATGTTGATCTCCGGGCTGTTCGTCCTGGCGGCGTCGCTGTTCGTGATGGCCGTGCTGACGCAGGCCCCGCAGACGATGTCGTTTGCGCGCTGGGGGCAGGTCGCCTGCCTCGCCGTCTTCGTCGCGGCCTTCGGAGTGACGCTGGGCCCGATCTGCGGCATCGTCATCTCCGAGATCTACCCGCAATCGATCCGCGGCAGGGCCACCAGCCTGACGTCGAGCATGCAGAGCGTGTTCGCGATCGTGTTCACGTTGACATTCCCGATACTGCTGCACGCGATCGGGCTGACGGTGACCCTCGTCGGCTACTCGGTGATCGGCGTCGCGGGCGCGCTCTATCTGATGCGGGCGCTGCCCGAGACGAAAGCCAAGACCCTCGAGGAGATCACGGACTTCTGGAGCCGCCGTACGACGGCGCCGCACACGGCCGAAGTGTGAAGATGATTGCCGTCAGCCGCCGGTGAAGCGAAGGACAACATATGGGCGACACTAGCGCCGAGCGCGAATGGGACGCGATCTTCTGCAGTTCGATCTCCGATGTCGCCCGCGACAGCGGAGACATCGAATGCCTGGTGATCGGCAGCGGCACAGCGGGAGTGACCACTGCGGTGCGGCTGGCCGAGCGCGGCCTTCGGGTCGTCATCCTCGAGGCGGGGCCCCTGAAGCTGCTGTCGCACATCGCCAATGCCCGGCTGGCCACCGCCGGTGGTCTGGCGGCGAAACTCAGTAAGTCGGCGACGATCCCGGGCGTCTGGTCGAGCAGCGCCGACGCGGACGGTGGAGGGCCGGGCTGGCCGGTCCCGACCTGGGTGACGGTAGGGGGGCGAAGCCTCTTCTGGTCGGGAAATGCACCGCGATACCAGGATTGGGATTTCGACAGCTGGCCGATCGACGCCGGTGCGATGGCCGACTACTACGACCAGGCCGAGTCGTTGATGAGGATCAGCGGTGCCGGCGACACGCGGCGACCGCCGTTCTACCAGTCGGCCAGCCAGACCACGATCATCGGACAGCTGGTGGCCGCGGGTTGGCCGGCCCGACCGACGCCGACGGCCATCGACACCGCCGCCGACCGCAGGTTGGGCGCCGGGTTCGACAGCGCGACTGCGCGGCTCCTGTCCTGTCCGCATCTCGGCGACTTCACCGAGGGCGCCCGCATCTCGCTGGTGGCCGATGCCGTGGCGACGCGGCTGTCCATCGACGGTGACAGGGTCAGCGGTGTGGAGGTACTGCATCGTCCTTCGGATGCGGTGTTCACTCTGCGGCCGCGCCACGTGACGTTGGCGGGTGGCGCGCTGCAGTCCTCCCGGCTCGCATTGAAATCCGGATTGGCACAACACAATCCGCTCGTCGGGTGCTACCTCAGCGACCACTTGTTCCTCGAAGGCAGGGTCGAGTTCCTGGACGCGGGGCCCGACGGCCCACTCAACCTGCTCGTCGACCCAAGCCCCGACCGGCCGTATCAGGTGCAGGTTCAGGGCGCCATGGACACCACCGCCTACTACGAAAGTCCCTCGGGTGAAAGCAGTGCGAACTCCGCGCTGGTGACGCTGGCCGCGTTCGGTGTCGGTTCGGCGTCGCGGGACAACCGGGTCGTGTTGACCGGCGGCGACGGCTCGGCAGGCGACGGCATGCACGATCTGCGCGTGGTCTATGACCGCAGCGCCGACGACGAGAAGTGCCTCCAGGCGATGCGCGAGGGCGCCGGTGAGGTCGTCTCCGCATTCGGCGCCCGGCTGGCCGACATCCAGGTGCATGCTCCGGGGGTGGCGCTGCACGAGGTCGGCGGGTTGCGGATGAGCGACGACCCCGACGTCGGCGTCACCGACACCAATGGCCGGTTCTGGCAGGTGCGGAACCTCTCCGCGGCCGACGCGAGCGTCTTCCCCGCACAGGGCGCGGCCAACCCGTACCTGACCATCACGGCGTGGTCGCTGCGGCACGCCGACGCGCTCGCGCGCGACCTGACCGGCGGAACGTAGAACGCACATCACAACAGCCCCGCTCGCACATCGAGCGGGGCTGTTGCTGCTACCGGGTCACTGTCCGACGAGGACGTAGTCGTGATCCTCGACGTAGCGGGGGGTGCTCACGTCGCGAACATCGTCGCGCGCCGACACCCGGTCGATGGTGGCCTCGTCGGCGCTGTCGTTCGCGCCCTGGACCTGGCCGCCGTACACGAGGACACACAGCAGCAGGTTGACCGGGATCAACGCCACCACCAGGTGGTACTTCAGCACGCTGTGGTCGAAGCCGCTGTGGTATCCCCACACCGCGAACAGCATGGCGATGGCCACGGCCGCCACGGTCACCATGTAGCGGTTGTCGATCAGGATGTCGCGCCGGCGCGGCTTGTCCTCACCGCTCTTGGCGGTGACGCGCCACCCCTGCTTCTTGCCTGCGACGAAGTTGACGACAGCGCGCAGCTGCACCATGAACACGTACGCCTCGATGACGAACAGGCCGGAGTAGAGGTCCCACGCCCGGTGGATGAGCCCGCGCGGTTCTGCGCTCTTGTCGAGCTTCCAGTAGAGGCCCGCGTACAGCATCGGGGGCAGGAAGATGATCAGGAAGGTCATCGTCGCCACCAGCGCCGGCGGGAAGACCGCGAACCACAGGAACACGATGGGGAAGATCAGCGGGGTCGCCGCATAGCTTCCGATCAAGGTGACGAGGTCGATGCGCTGGGTGGTGGTCAGCCCCTTCGCGGAGACGATCGCGCGGAAGTACTTCGACAGCACCTGGAAGCCGCCGTAGGTCCAGCGCATCCACATACTGTTGAGCGAGCTCAGGGACGCGGGCACCCATTCACCGGTCGGGACGTTCATGTACTGCGACGTGTAGCCCTTGGTGTGCACGGCCAACGTCTTCAGCAGGTCCTCGGTGACCATGAGGTTGCCGCGGTAGTGCTCGAGCCACGAGCCGTTCAGTTCCAGAAGCGAGCGTCGCCACATCGCGTTGTGGCCGTAGAAGGTCGCGAAACCGCCCCTGGACCGGATGAGCTCCCGGGTGCGGTGTCCCAGCTGCGCCAGCGCGACAGCGCGGCCGAGCCGGTTGAAGTGGCCGTTGGTCGGCACGCTGTGGAACTGGAGAATGCCCAACTGCGGGTCGGCGACGAACTTGCTCACTGCGATGTCGAGGAACTCGACATCGAGCGGTAGGGACGAGTCGATGTCGAGGAACACGACGTACTCGGCTTGGTCGATCAGGCCCTGCGCCAGGTCCATGTTCCTGGCCTTGGAACCGCCTTCGGCCGTGTCGTGGTGGAAGACCACACGCACGCGCGGGTCTTCGCCGATATGGGATTCGACGTACATCTTCCACATCTGGAAGTCGTCGGTGTCGCTGTCTTTCGTGTTGTCGACGACGATGATCTCGCGGGCGCCGGAATAGCGTGCGCGATAAGCACAGTCGAACGTCATCTTGGCCACGTCGAACGGTTCGTTGTACGCCGCGATGACGAACGCCAGGTCCGGATAGTGCGTCAGCTGCGGGTCGGTGTGCGTGGGCGAGAAGACCTCTCGCCGGTGCAGGAACCAGCCCTTCAGGTACAGAACCCGGCTGTAGATGATGCTGTAGACGGGCAGCGCCGAGATCGCGAGCACCAGCCACGCCCACATGCTGTTCAGGTACGGGATGAACACCGCGAAGAACAGCGCGGTCAGAACCAGGACGGTCAGCAGGAACTTCGCGCTGACGATCTGCCGGTCCTGCGCGCCGCCGAGGGCAGCGGTGTCGTGCTCGACCGCGAGATGCGGGTCGGCTGCGGAGATGCGGGCCGTCTCTACGGCCCCGGTTTGGGAGGTCATGGTAGGTCCTAATCTCTCGATGTCTTCTGTCGGGCCGCGTTTGCTGTGACCCACGTCAAATATCGCGTTCTGCGAGCGGGCCAGAAATCCGTTGATCGGGTGAATCGGGTGATGAGACGGGGTCCCCCGATCGGTGGAACCGGCTGGCGGAACGCGCAATCGCGTGGCACTCAAATGGAGGAACTGCGGCCTGTGCTGTGCCAAGCTGAACCGCATGGCAGCCGAGAAGGTGCGGGTGGTGGTCGGCGACGACCATCCGATGTTCCGTGAGGGTGTGGTGCGCGCGCTGGTGAGCAGCGGCGAGATCGAGGTGGTGGCCGAGGCGGAGGACGGGTCAGAGGCGCTCGAGCTGATTCGCGAGCACAGGCCGCAGGTCGCGTTGCTCGACTACCGGATGCCCGGGATGGACGGCGCCGAGGTGGCCGCCGCCGTCATCCGCGACGAGCTGCCGACCCGGGTGCTGCTGGTGTCCGCGCACGACGAGTCGGCGATCGTCTACAAGGCGCTGCAGCAGGGTGCCGCGGGATTCCTGTCGAAGGAGTCGACCCGCAGTGAACTGGTGAGCGCGGTGGTGAGGTGCTCGAAGGGCAAGGATGTTCTGACACCGGAACTGGCGACGGGTCTGGCGTCGGAGATCCGGCGCCGCAACGAGCCCGACGTGCCTGCGCTGAGCCCCCGTGAGCGGGAGGTGCTGAATCTGATCGCCTCGGGCAGCAGCATTCCCGCGATGGCCAAGCAGCTGTTCCTCGCGCCGTCGACGGTCAAGACCCATGTGCAGAGGCTCTACGAGAAGCTCGGCGTCAGCGACCGCGGCGCCGCGGTCGCGGAGGCGATGCGCCGCAAGCTGTTGGACTAGGCGTGACGCCGTCGCTTCGCGGGCTCGTCGACCACTTGTCGACGGAACCCGTTCGCGTCTCGGCCATTCTGCGGTTACCGCTCATCGCGTTGATCGCGATCCTGGTGTGGATCTGGGAGGTCGACCACTGGCTGCCCGAGCTGTACGCGGTGATCCTCGGGACGTACGCGGCGGCTGCGGTGCTGTGGCTGGTCGCTGTGCTGCGCGGACCCGTGCCGAGGTGGGCGGACTGGGCGTCGACGATCGTCGACCTGATGGTGATCGTCGCGCTGTGTCTGGTGTCGGGTGGTGCGACGTCGGCGCTGCTTCCGGTGTTCTTCCTGTTGCCGATCTCGGTGGCGTTCGGCGACCGGCCCGTGTTGACGGCGTTGTTCGGAATCGTCACGGCGGCAGGCTATCTCGCGGTCTGGATCTTCTACTCCAAGCGCGACGACCGGATCGGGCTGCCCAACATCGTGTACACGCACTTCGGCTTCCTGCTGTGGCTGGCGGTCGCGACGACGGCGCTGTGCTTCGTGCTCGCCCGAAGATCGATGCGCGTCAAGGCATTACAGGAGGTACGCCGTCAGCTGGTGTCGGAGGCGATGCAGGCCGACGAACGCCGCAACCGCGAAGTCGCCGAGCATCTGCACGACGGCCCGCTGCAGACGCTGCTGGCGGCGCGGCTCGAGCTCGACGAGGCGCGGGAACGCAACCCCGATCCCGCGCTCGACATGGTGTACCAGGCGCTGCAGGAGACCGCGACCGGTCTGCGCTCGACCGTCACCGAACTGCATCCGCAGGTGCTCGCGCAACTCGGGCTCACGCCCGCGCTGCGGGACATGGTCAAGCAGTTCGAGGCCCGTACGCACGTCACCGTCGACGCCGATCTGGAGGACGTCGGCAAGCCGGAGTCCCAGCAGCTGCTGCACCGCGCCGCGCGGGAACTGCTCACCAATGTCGGCAAGCATGCGGGCGCATCCAGTGTTCGGGTCGGGCTCACGCGCAGGGGTGATCGGATCGTGCTGACCGTCGCCGACGACGGCCGTGGCTTCGACCCCGACGTCGTCGGCCAGTCGATCGCCGACGGCCACATCGGGCTCGGCTCGCTGCTGGCGCGGTTCGACGCGATGGGCGGCGCCATGGACATCACGTCGCATGCGGGCGGCGGCACGCTCGTCACCGTCACCTCACCGCCCGAGCCCGTCACCTCCCCTGCTCGCGGGGTCAGGTGACCAGCCCGCGGGCGATGACCAATCGCTGAATCTGGTTGGTGCCCTCGAAGATCTGCGTGATCTTCGCCTCGCGCATGTACCGCTCGACGCGGAAGTCGCGGGTGTAGCCGACGCCGCCGAGCACCTGCACGGCGTCCGTCGTCACCGTCATCGCGGCGTCGGTCGCGGTCAGCTTGGCGATGCTGGCCTGCGTCGAGTACGGCATGCCGAGGTCGCGTCGGCGGGCGGCGTCGAGATAGGTCGCACGAGCGCCCGCGACGGCCGCGGCCATGTCGGCGAGCACGAACCCCAGGCCCTGGTGATCGATGATCTTGCGGCCGAACGTCGTTCGCTCGTTGGCATAGGCCGTCGCGTCGTCGAGCGCGGCCTGCGCGATCCCGACGGCGACGGCGGCGATGCCAAGCCGGCCGGAATCCAGTGCGCTGAAGGCGATTTGAAGACCCTGGCCCTCGTCGCCGATGCGACGGTCGGCGTCGACGGCGGCGTTGTCGTAGTACGCCGCGGTGGTGGGCACCGCGTGCAGGCCCATCTTCTCCTCGGGCTTGCCGAAGCTCAGCCCGTCGAGGTCGCCGGGCACCAAGAAGCACGAAATGCCGCGGCTGCCTTCACCGGTGCGGGCGAACAGCGTGTAGAAGTCGGCGCGCCCGCCGTGGGTGATCCACGACTTCGACCCGTTGATGACGTAGCCATCGCCGGTCGCCTCAGCCTTGCACTGCAGCGCGGCGGCGTCGGAACCCGCCTGCGGCTCCGAGAGGCTGTAGGCGCCGATCTGCTGACCGGAGAGCATGCCGGGCAGCCAACGCTTCTTCTGTTCGTCGGTGCCGAACGCGAGCAGCGGATGCGACGACAGGCTGTGCACGCTGACGGCGACGGCGACAGCCGCCCATCGCGCGGCGATCTCCTCGAGCACCTGCAGGTACACCTCGTACGGCTGACCGCCGCCGCCCCACTCCTCGGGCTGCGGCAGGCTCAGCAGACCCGCCGCGCCGAGTTGGGCGAACAC
>DATEIG010000341.1:0-4377 GCA_035279185.1 Mycobacterium sp. | reverse complement strand
AGCTGTCCGCGGGCAAGGCCGCTGCGCTGCGCGATCTGCAGACCGCCATGGGTGAGCTACGCACGGCACAGCAAAGTGGCAACTTCGAGAGCTACGGTGCCGCACTGCAGCGCTTGAGCGACGCTATGGACAAGTACGACTCCGCCAGGTAACGCTGTAGGGGTTTGCTACTAGCGCCTAATCAGGGCAAAATCGCCGTTTGAGCGATGGGAACCCTGGGGCCGCGATGAAGCACTGGACGCACTTTGCGTGGAGTCGTTTCGCGGCCACGGGCCGAATGGGTTGGCTCGGCCTCATCGTCTTCGCGACCGCGTCGGCGGTCACCGCTGTGTGGGCGCTCCTGGCGTGGGAGACGTCCTTCGCCACGCGGCCGTTCGACGAGATCGCCTATCTCGGGTGTCTCCTGTTCGCGGCGGTAGCAGTGGTCAGGGCAGTGGCGACGGCGTCCGGGCGCCGGCGTCGCGGGTGGCTGGCGCTCACGGTGGCGATCATGGCCTGGATTGTCGCCGAGATCATCCAGATGGTCGAGGAGATCGAGGTCGACGACCGTCTCTGGCACCCCTCGCTGAACCAGGGTGTGCTGATCCTCTTTCCTGTCGCGTCTCTGGTCGCCCTGCTGCTCCTCGGCGACTTGGAGAGGGCACCTCGGCGACGACTCGCTCTCGACGGCACCATCGTGGCCGTATCGCTGTTCGTCGTCTCCTGGGTGTTCGTGCTGAACGCGTTGACCAGCGATGGCGGCGCGGCGGCGGCGACGGCGCTTCACATGGTCGCCGACGTCGTCTTGATGACGACCGCGATCCTGGTCTGGTCCCGCCCGCTCGGCATGCCCAGCGTCAGCCTGCTCGCGGCCGGTATCACCACGATCGTGGTGGGCGACGTGGCTAGCGTCTATGTGTCGGGGGTTGGCGGCTACCACGACGGCGGACTCGTCGACCTCATCCGGGTTATGGGCTTCGGGATGGTGGCGTTCGCGGGTCTGATCAGCGTCGACGAGCGGCGCGTCGAGACGGGGACGATGGACCTCCAACGCGGCGCGCGGGTGTGGCTGCCGTACCTGCCGCTGCTGATGGCGGGTGTCGTAGGGCTTGGCTTCGAACTGCGCCACCACAACCATCGGTTGCTGCTCGTCGCGGAGGGCGTGCTCGTCACTGCGGTGCTGACACGGCAGTTCCTGGTCCTCGCGGACAACAGGCGGCTGCTCGCCGCCGTGGCGCGTGAGGCGTTCCACGACCACCTCACCGGCCTCGCCAACCGCGCGAACTTCCTCGACGCACTGGAGCGGGCGATGGAGCGTCGGCGCCGGGAGGACCGGCCCGTCGCGGTGCTGTGCCTCGACCTCGACAACTTCAAGGCGGTGAACGACGCCCTCGGGCATCCCGCGGGCGACGAGCTGTTGATCCGGGTTGCGGGGCGGCTGACGAGCACCCTCGGTGAGGGGTGGACCATCGCGCGGCTCGGCGGGGACGAGTTCGCGGCGCTTCACGAGGGGCACATCGACGCGTTGGCCGCCGCCAACACTGTGCTCGACGAATTCCGGGTGGCGATCGTGATCGACGGTGTGCCGCAGACGGTGCGCCCGAGCATCGGTTTGACGATCGCGGCGGCCAACAGCGAGCAGACGGCCAACGATCTCCTGCTCAACGCCGACCTCGCGATGTACGCCGCCAAACGTGACGGTGGGGGATGCGTGCGCAGCTTCGTCCCCGAGCTGCCGGTTCCGTGGGAGTTGCAGCAGCTCAGCGATTCACCTGTGCAACGACAAAATTCGGTGACGAGGGCGGAGAAGGTGGACGCGGGATCGGCGGACCACGCCACCGCCGTGCAGGAGGCCACACGCCGCGGCCGCCGCACGCCACCTGGGGTATGGGCCGGTCTCGCTGTGCTGGCCGCGGGGGTCGTCGTCTTCGCGCTGTCGACGGTGTTCCGCGACCACGCGGGCCGCATCGTCCTGTTCGACGGGGTGCTCTACTCGGCGCTCAACCTGTCGGCGGCGGCATTCGTGTTCGTCCGCGCGTTCACCGTGCGGGCCGAGCGGTTGTCCTGTCTTCTCATCGGAGCGGGTATGGCGAGTTCCGCCGCAGGCGACGTCGTGTACGCGGTGTGGGTTCCCGAAGGTGCGATGCCGTCGGTCGCCGACGCCCTGTACCTCGCGTTCTACCCGTTGGTCTACGCCGGCATCGTGCTGCTGATGCGTGAGCGCCTCAAGCGCGTCCCCGCGGCGTTCCGGCTCGATGCGCTCATCTGCGGGCTGACGCTGGGCGCGGTGGCCGCCGCGATGGTGACCGGCCCGATCGAGGCGGCCGTGCACGGCGAGCCGGCGGCCGTCTTGGTGGGACTCGCCTATCCGGTGGGGGACCTGCTGCTGATGGCGCTGACGGCGGGGATGCTGCCCATCCTCGGTTGGCGGGCCGAGTTGCGGTGGGGGTTGATGGTCGCCGGCTTCATGCTGTTCGCGGTCGCCGACACCGTCTACCTGTTCCAGACGTCTGCGGGCACGTACCTGTCGGGCACCCCGATCGACGCGTGCTGGCCGTTCGCGTCGCTGCTCATCGCTGTCGCGGGTTGGCTGCCGTCCCGCGGAGGCGGCCAGCGCCCGAAACCCGGCCTCGGCGTGTATGTTCCGGTGATTCTCTGCGGCGGAGTGGCGCTCGTCGTTGCGGTGCTGGCAAATCAGAGCCGGGTCGCCGTCGCGTTGGCGGCGCTGACGTTGATCGCCGTGGCGTGGCGCTTCGCGGTGACCTTCCGCGATGTCAGCGCTACCGCCGAGGCGCACCGTCAGGCGATGACCGACGAGTTGACCGGGCTGCCGAACCGGATGTCGTTGGCGACGACGTTGACGGCCCTACCGATCGACGACGCGGCGGCGCTGTTCCGGTCGCGGACGAGTCGTGGGCTGCTACTGCTCGACATCGACCAGTTCAGAGAGATCAACTATTTCGCGGGGCGCCACGTCGGCGATCAACTGTTGAATCATGTTGCGGCGCGGCTTCTTCGATCGGTACAGCCGGATGACACGGTCGCCAGGGTCGGCGGTGACGAGTTCGCGATTCTGTTCGCCGACGCGGTCGATATCACCGCCGCCCGGGCTCGGGCGGGCGCGGTTCTCGAAGCGCTGCGGGCGCCGTTCGAACTCGATCCGATCACCGTGCAGGTCGACGCGAGCGTCTCGATTGCGTTGTGTCCCGACCACTGTGAGCATCCCGGCGATCTGCTGAACTGCGTGGAATCGGCGATGGCTCATGCGAAAGCCGCGGCGGCCAAGATCGTGATCTACGACGCGGGGAGGGTGCGTTCGGAGAGAACCAACGACGACCATCTTCTCGAGGAGCTTCGCGCCGCGCTGTCGAACGACGAGCTGACGTGTCACTACCAGCCGAAGATCCGGGCGGACGACGGTCGCGTGCACAGCGTCGAGGCGCTGCTGCGGTGGCAGCATCCGCGGCGGGGCCTGCTGTTCCCGGAGGAGTTCCTGCCCGCCGCCGAGCGTGCTGGCCTGATGCGTCAGGTGGCCAACTGCGTGGTCAACCTCGCGCTGGGTCACGTGCGGACCTGGCAGGGCGAAGGCGTGTCGATGACGGTTGCGGTGAATCTCTCGATGGTCAATCTGCTCGACCTCGACCTGGTCGACACGATCGATCGGCTGTTGACCGCATACCGGGTCCCGCCGCAAGCGCTTATCCTCGAGATCACCGAGGGCACGTTCGCCAACGACTCGACCCGCTCGCGGAAGACCGTGTTCGCGTTGCGACGCCTCGGGGTGCGGATCTCGCTCGACGACTACGGCACGGGCTGGTCGTCGCTGGCCCGCCTGCAGGATCTGTCGGTGGACGAACTGAAGCTCGACCGGGTCTTCGTATCGCGGTTGGCCGAGGACCCGCGTTCGATCGCCATCGTGCGGTCGACGGTGGCGCTGGCGCACAGCCTGGGCGCGGACCTGGTCGCGGAGGGCGTTGAGGACGACGCGACGCTGCAGGCGCTGCGACGGTATGGCTGCAATCTCACCCAGGGCTACGTACACACGCCGCCGCTGCCCGCCGACGAGCTGCTGACCTGGATCGATCGGTGCACACCTGCCGCCTCGGCGAGCGATTTGGCGCTGCACCCCGACCTTCGGTAACCTCGTGTTCACCCGTCGCGGGGTGGAGCAGCTCGGTAGCTCGCTGGGCTCATAACCCAGAGGTCGCAGGTTCGAATCCTGTCCCCGCTACTAAATGGAACGGCCCTCGGAGGATTCTCCGGGGGCCGTTTTTCATCGGGGTGGGGAGCATTCGCAGAGCTAACGGGAGATCGGGTCTGTCTCTCGGACGACGCAGTGAGTGCCGCTGTAGACAGTCGGCATGCACTTCATGCAGTGAATGCACAACCCTTCGGTGG
>DATEIG010000340.1:0-12987 GCA_035279185.1 Mycobacterium sp. | reverse complement strand
CGGCTCAACGCGTTGTTCGAGATCGTGGTGCCTGCCGTTGTTGATGCGGGCGGGCATGTGAACAAGTTTCTCGGTGATGGTGCGCTGGCGGTTTTCGGGGCGCCGAACGAACTCGCCGCTCATGCCGACGCGGCGGTCGGTGCTGCCACTGTGATTCAGCGCCTCGTCGCTGAGCGGTTCGGCGGTGAGCTTCGGATCGGGATCGGTGTCAACACCGGGTTGGTGATCGCCGGGACGATCGGCGGCGGAAGCAAGCTGGAGTTCACCCTGATCGGGGACACGGTCAACGTCGCCGCCCGGGTCGAACAACTCACCAAGTCCACCGGTGACACGATTCTGCTCACCCAGCAGACCGTCGACGCGCTGACAGCGAGGCCCGAACTGACGAACCGGGGACTGCATGTTTTGAAGGGAAAGTCAGACGCGGTACAGGTCTTCGGCTTGGAACGCCCTGCCGGCTGATCGAATCAGATTGCTACAAGCGAATCCACGTGGTCTTCAGGCCGGTGTACTTGTCCAGCGCGTGCAGCGAGAGGTCGCGACCGAAGCCGGACTGTTTGAAGCCGCCGAACGGTGTCTGGGAGCTGAGCGCGTCGACGGTGTTGACTGAGACCGTCCCGGCGCGGAGCGCGGCCGCGACCGTGTGCGCGCGACGCAGATCGTTGGTCCAGACGGACGCCGCCAGCCCGTACACGGTGTCGTTGGCCATCGCGACCGCATCGGCCTCGTCATCGAACGTCTGCACCGCCAGCACAGGCCCGAAGACCTCATCGGTGATCAGTTCGGCAGTCGGTGCGAGCCCCGTCACCACCGTGGGCTCGACGAAACATCCTCTCCCGTCGACGGTCTCACGTCGACCACCGACCAGGACGTCACCGTCCCGCCTCGCCCGCTCGACGAATCCCATGACCTGTGCGGTGTGCCCCTCGTCGACGATCGCACCCTGGGCCGCCGACGGATCCAGCGGGTCACCCGGCTTCATGTCGCCCGCACGCTTGACGAGGTCGGCGACGAACTCCTCTGCGATCGACCTCTGGACGAGCAGTCGCGAGTTCGAGGAACAGACTGCTCCCTGGTTGTAGAAGGCGCCGAACACCGCCATCTCCACGGCCTGGTCCAGGTCGGCGTCGGCGAAGACTAGGTTGGGACTCTTGCCGCCGCACTCCAACCAGACCTGCTTGAGGTTGGAGTCGGCGGCGTAACGCAGAAAGCGCTTACCCGTCGCCGTGGACCCGGTGAATGCCAACACGTCGACGTCGGGATGCAAACCCAGTGCGGCACCCGCTGTTTCCCCAAGCCCGGGAACGACGTTGAACACGCCGGCAGGCACGCCGGCCTCGTAGGCGAGTTCCGCCAGTCGAAGCGAGGACAGCGGGGCACGTTCGGACGGCTTGAGGACGACGCTGTTGCCCGCCGCCAGCGCGGGCGCGACCTTCCACACGGCGAGGTCGAGGGGGAAGTTCCACGGTGTCACCGCGCCGACCACACCGAGCGGCTCCCGCGTGACAAGCGCCAGGTTGCCGGGCTCGGTGGGGGCGATCTCGCCGTTGATCTTGTCGAGCGCCTCGCCGTAGTAGGCGAAAAGCCCCGCCGCCGAGGGCACATCGACGGTGAACGCCTCGCTGACGAGCTTGCCCATGTCCATCGAGTCGAGCAGCGCCAGCTCGACACGGTTGTCGTTGATCAACTCCGCCAGTCGCAGCAGGACCCGTTTGCGCTCGCTGACCGAGCTGCGCGACCAGTCTCCCGCCTCGAATGTCCTTCTGGCGGAGGCGACCGCGGCGTCGACATCGGCCGCTTGGGCCGACGCCACGGCGGCGAGACGCTCACCGGTTGCCGGGTTGACCGAGTCGAACGTCGCTCCGGAGTCGGCGGGACGGAACGCGCCGTCGATGTAGATGCCGTCCCGCGGGCGGACCTCCGCCGCGGACCTGGTCCACTCGGCCAGCGTTGTCGGATCGGTGTCGAGGATGGATGTCACTGGGTCTCCTCAGCGGCTAGTTGTGGACCGGTTGCACCGGGGTGATCGGCAGGAGGCGGTCGGGCTCAGCGCACAGCTCGGTGACCTCACGTCGGAACGCCACCTCGGGCAGCGGCGGCTCGTCGAGCTCCTCGGCGTACCGGTGGCCCGCCCACACCGCGGCGGCGATGGTCGACGGCGCCCACGCGTCACCCACCGCCCTCACGCTCGTGAGACCGGCTGCCTCCCATTCGGACTCGCGCGCAGTCAGCTCGTCGAAAAGCCGATTCTCCGGGAGCCTTGCCGTCACCAGCACAACCGAGTCGGCCTGCAGACTGCCCTCGTCGCCGGTGAACATGCACGCCGTCGTGACGCCGTCGCCGGTGACCGCCGTGACGGCGACATTGGGTCGAACGTCGACGCCCGCACGGATCAGCCGCTTGCCGATCCGCATGACCTCCATCGTGTTGACGGTCCACTGCGACGCGTAGGAGGCAGGCGTGACCAACACAACCTCGAAGCCTTCGGCGGCCAGCAGTTCGGAGACGACGCCGCCCATGTAGTAGTGGTCGTCGTCGAACACCACGACGCGGCGTCCACGCGGCCGCACACCGGCCATGATCGCATCGGGGGTCATTACGTCGGCCGACTCGGCGATGTCGATGGGGTGGGTGTGGAACCGGCCCACCCCGTCACTGCGCCAATGGGATCCGGTGGCGAGCAGTACATGGTTGAAGTCGTTCTCGATGATGTCGTCGGCGGTCATCTCGCTCTGCATGAACACGTCGATGTTGTCGAGCCTGCGAATCTGTTGCGCGCGATAGTCGACCACCCGGATCCACGCCGACAGGCCGGGGAGTTTGGATTCGCGCTCGACACGACCGCCCAGCGCGCGGGTCGCTTCGGCGAGGCTGACGGTGTAGCCGCGGTTGCCCAGGGAGCGGGCGGCCTCGAGGCCCGCGGGGCCTGCGCCGACAACGAGCACGTGTGAATCGGACGACTTGGGGCGGATGCGTTCCGGGTGCCAGCCGCGGCGGAACTCCTCACCCATGGTCGGGTTCTGGGTGCACCTAATGGGAGACATGGTGAAATCACCGGATACGCAGATGTTGCAGCCGATGCACTCCCGGATGTCCTCGAGATCGCCGGTCTCGATCTTGCGGGGAAGGAACGGGTCGGCGATCGACGGCCTTGCCGCGCCGATCATGTCGAGCACGCCACTCTTGATCTGGTGCACCATCATGTCCGGGGAGGTGAACCTGCCAACGCCCACAACGGGTTTGGTGGTCAGGTCCTTGAGGCCGCGCACGTACGGCTCCTGTTCACCTTCCGGGCCGAACCGCGACGTCACCGAATCGTCTTCCCAGCTGCCCAACACGAAGTCCCACAGATCGGGGTGCTCGCCGATGGTTCCGATGACCTCCTCGATGTCGGCGCGGTTGATTCCGCCGTCACCGAGAAGCTCGTCGATGGTTATCCGGCAGGCGATCGCAGCCTTTCCGTCGGCCTCCTCGCGGGAGTCTTCGAGGACCTCGCGCAGCAACCGCATCCGATTGGTCACGCTGCCGCCGTACTCGTCGGTGCGGTTGTTGTACCGCCGCGACAGGAAGTGGTGCAGCCCGCCCAGCGCGTGCCCGGCATAGACGTAGACGATGTCGTAGCCGGCCTGGATGGACCGACGGACCGCGTCGCGGTGCCATCGGCGCAAGTCGGCGATGTCGGCCTTGCTCATGGCTCGCGCCTGCACCGGATCGGCCGTGAAGGTGGCCACGGGCAGATGCTGCGGGCTCAGCGGGGTCTCGCGACTGATCAAGTTGGGACTGTTGAGCCCGTTGTGCGCCAATTCGATGCCCGCAAGCGCACCGCCTTCGTGGATCTTGTCGGAAATCCGTTGCAGCGCAGGGATATCCTGGTCGTCCCACAGCCGCAGTTCGATGAACGGGCCGATGTCCGACGTCGGGTGGATCTCGACCTGCTCGGTGCAGACGACAGCCCAGCCGCCCTCGGCCTTGACCTGGCGCATGTATGCCTCACCGGACGGGTCGCGGTAGCCCATGCCGTTGCAGTGGGGTACCTGGTAGAACCGGTTGCGTGCCGTCACCGGCCCGATCTGCACCGGTTCGAAGAGGATGTCGTATCGCGACTCTCGCATCGTGTCTCCCATGTCCGCGTCGTCAGGCGCCCGCCCGATCTTGGTCCGGCGCAGGCGCGTGATCACGTACAACACTGCATTCAATCGGTGCATCTGTACAGCCGGTGTTTCCGAGCATTAGCATCGGTCTGATCGATGTTGGCGGGAGGCGGATGGCCGACTACACACTCCGGCAGCTGGAGTACTTCGTCGCGGTGGCCGAAGCGGGCAGCGTGACCCACGCGGCGGCGGCGGTCCATCTGTCGCAATCCGCTATGTCGGCCGCGCTCGCGGACCTGGAGAACGCCCTGTCGGTGCAGCTGCTCGTGCGCCACCACGCCAAGGGCATCACTCTGACGCCTGCGGGTAGGGAACTGCTGGTGGCGAGCCGCCAACTGCTGGCATCGGCCGCTGATCTGCGCGCGGTCGCGCAGGGTTTGGGCGCGTCGTTGAGCGGCACACTGACGATCGGCTGTTTCGAGGTCGTGGCGCCCTACCTCCTTCCGGAGCTGCTGGCCACCGCGGCAGAACGACTCCCGAACCTGCACCTGCAGACCACCGAGGTGGACCTCGCGGACCTCGCCGAAGGGGTCGCGAGCGGAACGTTCGAGCTCGGCATCGGCTACGACCTCGTGGAGGATCCACGGCTCAAGCGGTGGCCGTTGTTCACGTTGCCGCCCTACGTCCTGGTGTCTGGCTCGCACCGATTTGCCAAGCGCAAGAGCGTGCGGTTGGACCAGCTTGCCGACGAACCCTTGGCGCTGCTCGACCTGCCTCACAGCCGCGACTACTTCGAACGCGTCTTCGCAGCCGCGGGTGTCACGCCCGATGTGCGATTCCGGTCGACGACCGTCGAGACCTGCCGCGCGCTGGTCGGCCGAGGGCTGGCGTACACGGTTCTCAACCTGCACGCCGCCGTCCCGACGGCACTCGACGGTCATGCGGTCGCCGCGGTTCCGATCAGCGGCGATCCGCCTTCTTTGACCGTGGTGCTGCTGGAGTCGGTGACCACGCGTCCGACTCGACGGGCCAGTGTCGTCGCCGACCTGTGCCGTGACCTGTTCTCGACACCGCGCGGTGCATGACCCCGGCCTAGTTCGCTTTCGCAGATGCCATACATCGAAGCTATGAGTTTTACAGATGCAGCTGTGCGGCTGAATCATGGAGGCATGACGAACCACGAGACCGAAGTCGTCGTCGTCGGTGCCGGCCAAGCCGGTATCGCGATGAGCGAGCATCTCAGTTCGCACGGCATTGCGCACCTCGTGCTGGAGCGCGACCGCATCGCCGAGCGCTGGCGGTCGCGACGGTGGGACTCGCTTGTCGCCAACGGCCCCGCTTGGCACGACCGATTCCCGGGTCAAGAGTTCACCATCGACCCCGATGCGTTCGCGACCAAGGAACAGGTTGCCGACTACTTCGTCTCCTACGCCGAGAAGATCGACGCGCCGATCCGCGCCGGCGTCGAGGTGACCTCGGTGCGAAAAGTGAACGGGGCGGCGGGTTTCCGCGTCGAGACGTCAGACGGCACCATCGACGCGCGCTACGTGGTCGCCGCGACGGGGGCCTTCCAGAAGCCTGTCATCCCGCCTGTCATCCCCGAGAGCGCAGGCATTCCGCAGATCCACTCGAACTCCTACCGCAACCCGCAGCAGTTACCCGACGGCGCAGTTCTTGTCATCGGGGCGGGATCGTCGGGCGTTCAGATCGCCGACGAGCTGCGGCAGTCGGGCCGACGGGTCTACCTCGCGGTCGGGCCCCACGACCGTCCTCCGCGTGCCTACCGCGGCCGTGACTTCTGCTGGTGGCTGGGCGTTCTCGGCAAGTGGGACGCCGCGGCGCCTCCGCTGGGCGCTGAGCACGTCACCATCGCCGTCAGCGGTGCACACGGCGGTCACACCGTCGACTTCCGGGCGCTGGCCGCCAGCGGCATCACGCTCCTCGGGCTTGCGGTCGCCTACGACGACGGCGTCATCCGCTTCGCGCCGGACCTGCGCACCAACATCGAGAAGGGCGATGCCAACTACCTGTCCATGCTCGATGAAGCCGACGAGTACGTCGTGCGCAACGGACTCGACCTACCGGAAGAGCCGCAGGCGCGTGTCCTCGGTCCGGATCCCGATTGCATGACCAACCCCGTTCTCGAACTCGACCTCTCGGCAGCAGGCGTCACATCGGTCGTCTGGGCAACCGGATTCGGTTTCGACTACAGCTGGCTGCAGGTCGATGCGTTCGACGACACCGGCAAGCCGAAGCACCAGCGCGGTGTGTCGACGGAACCCGGCATCTACTTCCTGGGGCTGCCATGGCAGTCGAGACGAGGGTCGAGTTTCATCTGGGGTGTGTGGCACGACGCCAAATACCTCGCCGATCAAATCGCGATCCAACGCAGCTATGCGGCCCACCACACGTCGCGGAACGACACACTCGCGCAGCAGGTGGCCAAATGAGTTCCAGGGCAACACCTCCCAACCCCCATCGGCGGATCAGGCCGTTCAACACCAAAGACACCTATCCTGAACAGAATCTCGACAACGACCTCTGCCAGGCCGTCGTCGCCGGCGGTGTGGTTTACCTCCGCGGTCAGATCGGCCAGGATCTCGACACCAGGGAATCCGTCGGGATCGGCGATGTCGAGGCACAGACCGAGAAGGCGATGAGCAACATCGCGATGCTCCTCGACGAAGCGGGCAGTCGACTCGAAGACATCGTGAAGGTGACCGTGTACCTCGTCGACATCCGCTATCGAGAAACGGTGTATCGAGTCATGGGCCGTTGGCTCAAGGGTGTCTACCCGGTGTCGACCGGACTGGTCGTGCAGGCGCTCGCCCGCCCGGAGTGGTTGGTCGAGATCGACGCCACCGCGGTGATCAGCCCGCCGGAGACCGAGTCATGACGTTCTCGTTGGTGGTCCGCGACGGCGCCTCGTACGGGATGGTCATCTGCTCGTCGAGCCCCGCCGTCGCGTCACGCTGTGTGCACCTGCGGTCAGGTGTGGGAGCGGTCGCCAGCCAGAACGTCACGAATCCCCATCTCGGCGCTGTCGCGCTCGATGCGCTGGCCGAGGGGGCAGACGCGCACGCTGCCCTCGGCCTGGCGCTGGCCGCCGAACACCATCCTGACTACCGCCAGTTGATCGTCGTCGACAAGGCGGGCGCGGTAGCGGTGCACAGCGGCGCCAACGCCCTCGGCATCTATCATCACGCGTGCACCCAAAACGTCGGGGCCGCAGGCAATATGCTGCGTGACAAGGACGTCGTCGAGACGCTGCTGTCGGCCTTCGCCCAGTCCGCGGCGCCGACGCTGGAACAGCGACTGCTCGACGGGCTGTCGGCCGCGATGGGCGCCGGTGGTGAAGCCGGACCCGTACATTCTGCCGGTCTGCAGGTCACTGAGGACGTGCCGTGGCCGGTCACCGACCTGCGGGTGGATTGGCACGACGACCCGGTCGGCGAACTACAGCGGTTGTGGGCCGTCTGGGAACCGCAGAAGGCGGACTACCGGACCCGCGGTCTCGACCCGACCGCCGCCCCGTCCTACGGAGTGCCGGGCGACCTATGACCGCCACTGTCGACGATGCCGTGCGGTCGGTCTGCGACGACACGACCGGCGCGATCCTCGCCCTGTCCCACGACCTGCACGCACACCCCGAAATCGCCTGGGAGGAAGTGCGATCCTGCGCGCGCGTGGCCGGCGAACTGGCCGACGCGGGCTTCACGGTGGAGGACAACTTCACCGGGTTGCCGACCGCATTCGCAGCCCGGCGGGGCAGCGGTCCACTGCACCTGGCCGTCTGTGCCGAATACGACGCGCTGCCCGGTCTCGGTCACGCCTGCGGGCACAACATCATCGCCGCGATCTCCACCGGCGCCGCGCTGGCGCTGGCCCCCGTGGTCGACGATCTCGGGATCACGTTGACGGTCTTCGGCACACCGGCGGAGGAGGGGGGCGGCGGCAAGATCGAGATGCTCGACCGCGGTGGATTCGCGGGCGTGCATGCCGCTGCGATGGTGCACCCCGGGCCTGTCGATGTCGCGCGCGCCGAGCCGTACGCCGTGTCGCACAGCCACATTCGCTACGACGGCAAGGCCGCTCACGCGGCCGCCTATCCAGACCGCGGGATCAATGCCGCCGACGCCTTCACCATCGCGCAGGTCGCCATCGGACTCCTGCGCCAACAGCTTCCTTCGGACGTTCGCGTGCATGGAGTCATGACGAACGGCGGAGAGGCGCCGAACGCGATCCCGCAACGCACCGAAGGTCGGTGGTATGTCCGCGCGCAGTCGCTTGCTGAGCTGGCCGGGCTCGAGGAGCGTGTCGGTCGGTGTTTCGAGGCGGGCGCTCTGGCGACGGGCTGCGAGTTGACCGTCACGCCGGAGAGCAAGCCGTACGCCGAGTTCCGCACCGACGAGGGGCTTCTGGACAACTACATTCGGCGCGCCGAACAGCGGGGTCGGCGGTTCAGCTCGGGTTCGGATTCGCTGATGAACCGCGCATCGACCGACATGGGCAATGTGTCGCAACGGATCTCGGCGATCCATCCCTATATCGGCATCGACTCGCTGCCCGCGGTCAACCATCAGCGTGAGTTCGCAGATGCCGCCGTCACCGCGGCAGCCGATCGCGCCACGGTCGACGGTGCGTGCGCACTGGCACTCACGCTCGTCGACGCCGCAACCGATCCCGAGACGCGACGCCGCCTCATCACTGCGGGATGACGGCCCCCGAGGTGCGACTCGAGCACGATCTGCTCGGCGATTACGAGGTACCCAACGCCGCGTACTACGGCGTACACACCGCGCGCGCCATGGAGAACTTTCCGATCACCGGTATCCCGATCTCTCGGTATCCGGACCTGATCGTGGCACTGGTGTGCGTCAAGCTCGCCGCGGCGACGGCCAATCATCGGCTCGGCCTCCTCGACGCGGACCGCACCGAAGCCATCGTGCAGGCATGCCTGGAGATCAGATCCGGCCACCTGCACGACCACTTCGTTGTCGACGTGATCCAGGGTGGCGCAGGCACATCGACCAACATGAACGCCAACGAGGTGATCGCCAACCGGGCTCTGGAACTGCTGTCCCATCGTCGCGGCGACTATGCCCGACTGCACCCTCTCGAACACGTCAACATGGGCCAGAGCACCAACGACGTGTACCCGACGGCGGTCAAGGTCGCGCTCCAATTCGCCGTGCACCGCCTGCAACTGGCGATGAGCGGATTGGTCACGGCGTTCGCCGAGAAAGCCCGTGAGTTCAGCGGCCACCTGAAGATGGGGCGCACCCAGCTTCAGGACGCCGTGCCGATGACGCTCGGCCAGGAGTTCGGCAGCTATGCGGTGATGGTGAGTGAGGACGCGGACCGGCTGGGGGAGGCGGCCGGGCTGGTGGCCGAGATCAATCTCGGCGGGACCGCGATCGGCACGGGCCTCAACAGCCACCGGCGATATGCCGAGATCGTCTGCGAGGAACTGCGCGCAATAACGGAACTGCCGTTGGTCACCGCGGCGAATCTTGTCGAAGCCACCCAGGACGTCGGATCATTCGTCCAGCTCTCGGGCGTCCTGAAGCGCACCGCGGTCAAGCTCTCCAAGATCTGCAACGACCTGCGGCTGTTGTCGTCAGGGCCGAGGGCAGGTCTCGGCGAGATCAACCTTCCGTCCGTGCAGGCGGGCTCGAGCATCATGCCGGGCAAGGTGAACCCGGTGATCCCCGAAGTGGTCAATCAGGTGGCGTTCGAGGTCGTCGGCAACGACATCGCGATCAGCATGGCGGCTGAGGGCGGCCAGTTGCAGCTCAACGCATTCGAGCCGATCATCGCGCACAGCCTGTTCGAATCGCTGACGCATCTGACGGCCGCCTGCGATGTCCTTCGGACTCGGTGCGTCGCGGGCATCACCGCCAACGTCGCGCACATGCGGGCGACGGTCGACCGCTCGATCGGTCTGGTGACGGCGCTCAACCCCTACATCGGTTATGACGCGGCCACACGCCTGGCCGCCGATGCGCTTGAATCCGATTCCGATATCGCGTCCCTGGTGCTCGACCGCCGGCTGCTCACCGCCTCCGAGCTTGCGGCGATCCTGCGGCCGGAGAATCTGACTGGACCGCGGTGCGAGGCCGAGACACTACGAGTGCATCGGATTTGACGATGCCATATTCCAGTTTCTTCTGTTTTACAGCTACCCCCCGACGGCGCATAGTTGTGTGCGTCACACGACCAGACAAACGGAGATCGCCATGACGGAAACACCCGATCGCGTTCGACCCGGTGGCGTCACCGGTTTGACCGAATTGGCCGCCGAGCAGGAAAGCCGGCTGATCAAAACGCTGCGCCGCGGCGACATCGTCTTCTTCATCGTCGCGGCGGTGATCAGTGTCGACACCATCGGGTTGATGGCCTCCGGTGGGCCGGAAGGCCTGCTGTGGGCGGTTTTCCTCGCGGGTGCGTTTCTTGTCCCGTCCGCCATGATCTTCGCCGAGACAGGCGGTGCATTCACCGAAGAAGGCGGCCCCTATCAGTGGGTCAAGCATGCGTTCGGGCGTCTGTGGGCGGCGATCGCCGTTGTCCTGTACTGGATCACCAATCCGATCTGGCTCGGCGGGTCGCTGGTCTTCATCGCCTCAGAAGTGTGGAACTCCTACGTCTTCGGCATCGAACCGGGAAGCCCGGGCGACTACATCTTCAAGCTGATCTTCATCTGGGCGGCAATCACACTGGCCATCGTCAGCCTGCAGAGAGGCAAGGTCGTCATCAGCGCAGGCGCGATCGCCAAACTCCTCGTTCTGGTCAGCCTCGTTGCGACTGCCGTCATCTACGGTTTCGCAGAAGGTTTCGAGCCCATCTCCTTATCGTCGTTGGCGCCCACCGCAGGAGGGTTCCTTGCGATCGTGCCGATCGCACTCTTCGCCTACCTGGGCTTCGAAGCACCCAACTCCGCGGCGGGGGAGATGCACAACCCGCAGAAGGACGTGCCCGCCGCCATCAGGCGGGGCAGCGTCATCACGATGCTCGCCTATGTGCTGCCCGTGCTCGCAATCCTGTGGGCCACACCGGCGGACGAGATTGCCGACGCCGGTGTTCTCGCGGCGCTCGAACGCGCGTACTCGGTCTACGGACCCGCGGCCGGGTTCCTCACCGTGTTGACCGCGGTGCTGTTCGTCTTCGCTCTGCTCACGCAGGGCAGCGCGTGGATGATGGCGACTGACCGCATGCAGGCGATGGCCGCCGCCGACGGCGCCTTCTTCGGCGGATTCTTCGGCGAGTTCCACGAGAAGCTGGGGACACCTGTCCGGATGAACATCCTGTCCGGCGTCGTGTCAACCATCTTCGCGATCGCCGCGCTGACGCTCGTCGAAGGCACCGCGGCATCGGTCTTCGTCGTCGTCTTGACCGTGGCGGTGTCCACCCTGCTGATCAGCTACCTGCTCATCGTTCCCGCCGTCATGAAGCTCCGTAGGGATTATCCGGATGTGCCCCGGCCATACAGCGTTCCGGGCGGTGCGACCGGCTTCTATGTCCTTGCGGGCGTTGTGCTTGCCTTCATCGCGCTTGGCTCGTGGGTCGCGGTCTTCCCCGGCACCATTGAAGGTCTCTTCGGCTTGGAGTACTCATTCCAGGACGTGTGGGGCGTCTCCCAGCTCAACTTCGAGGCGTTCACCATCGGCACTCTTGTCCTGGTGATCGTCCTTGCGTTGGTCGGGTACTGGCGCGCGAGCGGCGTCCGCGCCGCGGCATCCCGCATCCCAACGGCCGACCGCGAAGTCTGACGAACCGGAGACCGCGCAGTGCCGGCCAAACCCGCAGTCAGCCAAACTGATTCGGTCAGGTCCGCGTTCGACGTCGTCGCGGACATACCGTTGCGGGCTCTCGAGGACGATCCCTATCAGTTCTACGGCTCGATGCGGACCGAGACGCCGATCGTCTACGTGCCGGAGACGGGTCGCGTGCTCGTCACCACATGGGAGCTGTGCAAGGACGCGGGTGCCAACGACACCGTTTTCGGGCCCACGAAGGAGGCGCACGAAACCGTCTACGGCCGCCCGAATGTGATGAGCATGACCGGTGACGAACATCGGGCGTTGCGGAACGCGTCCAGAGTCCCTGTGCAGCCCAAGGCGGTAAAGGGCTACTACGAGAGCGGGATTCGCGGAACCGTCGAGCGCTACATCGACTCGATCCGGCCGAAGGGTGCGGCCGATGCCACACTGGAGATCTTCGAACCCATCAGCCAGCGCGTCGTCGGCGATGTCCTGGGTTTCGCCGATGTCGACGACGCCACGCTGAGCCGGTGGTTCCACGTCTACGCCGACTATCTGGTCGACTACGGCCGCGACCAGCAGGTCGCCGAACGCGTCACGGACGTGAAGGCCGAGGTGTGGGCCTACCTCGAGGCCCGCGTCCGCGACCTCGTCAAGCATCCGGACGGGACCGGCCTCGATCATCTTCTGCGCCACGGGATGCCACCCGGCGAACTACGCCCGATCGCCGATATCGCTCCGACGGTCGGGGTGCTGATCGTCGGCGGGTTTCAAGAACCGGCGCATCTCATCTCCAACACACTGCTGGGCTTGTTCGGTCGTCCGGATCAAGTCCAGCGGGTCGCGTCCAACCCTGCGACCTGGTCCCGCGCGGCCGTGGAGGAAGGGCTGCGTTGGCTTCCCCCGTTCGGATTCACCGAGAAGCTGACGACCGAAGATGTCGACCTCGGAGGCGTTCGCATTCCCGCGCACACAGAGATCGCCTTGGTCATCGGCTCTGCCAACCGGGATCCCGAACGCTTCGCCGACCCGGAGATCTTCGACATCGACCGCACCGACCAAGGCAATCTGTCGTTCGGCTTCGGCTCGCACTTCTGCATCGGCCACATCGTCACCCGCGCCATCGGCGAGGTGGT
>DATEIG010000339.1:0-7913 GCA_035279185.1 Mycobacterium sp. | reverse complement strand
GCGGGCAGCACGTCATCGGAGATGTGGAGGTAGTGCCAGTTCGGCATCGCGACCGGGACGAGTTCCTCTGGCAGCCAGTCGATGAAGCAGGACGCGTCATGCGAGAGCACCATCTTGTCGGCGTGGCCGCGCTCGCACATCGTCGCCACCGTGTTCACCCGCTGCTCGGTGTCGAGGAAGGTGTCCAGCCCGAAGCGGTCCATCCCGATGTAGGAGCCGTTGCCGATGATCTCTTCGAGGTAGTCGATGTCGGTGGTGTCCCCGCAGTGCCCGATCACGACGCGGGACAGATCGACGCCCTCTTCGGTGAAGATCGCCTGCTGCTCGAGTCCGCGACGGGTCGGGGCGTGGGTGTGCGTCGAGATCGGCACGCCCGTCTGACGGTGTGCCTGGGCGACGGCCCGCAGCACCCGCTCCACACCGGGTGTGACACCCGGTTCGTCGGTGGCGCACTTGAGGATTGCCGCTTTGATGTCGGTGCCCGCGATGCCTTCGGTGATGTCGCGGACGAACATGTCGGTCATCGTCTCCGGGCCGTCGAGCAGGGTGCCGGGACCGCTGAAGTGGAAGTACATGGGGACGTCGTTGTAGGTGTAGACACCTGTCGCGACGACGATGTTGATGTCGGTCTGCGCGGCGATGCGCGCGATGCGTGGGATGTAGCGGCCCAGCCCGATGACCGTCAGGTCGACGATGCTCGTCACGCCGCGTGAGGCCAGTTCGTTGAGGCGGGCGACGGCGTCGGCCTCCCGCTTGGCCTCGTCACCCCAGACCTCCGGGTAGTTGTGGTGAATCTCGGGGGACAGCACGAAAACGTGTTCGTGCATCAGCGTCACTCCGAGGTCTGCGGTGTCGATCGGGCCTCGCGCGGTGTTGAGTTGCGGCACGTCGCCGATGCTAATCCAGCTCTCGCGCGCGAATCCTCAAGTCATCGCAGTCGCGACGGAGAGGTGACCCTCGAACCCCAGCGAGTCCGCGCGAGACCGATAGTGGTCGGCGAATCGGCGATACGATTCGCCGTCCTTCGCTGCGGCCGACAGCATCGCGCGCAAGCGAAGACAGAAGAGCTCGTCGACGACGGAGCCGGCCCCGGTGCGTGAGTTCGCCAACCGATCGACCGCGGCGCGCGCCCGCGCCAGGTCGCCTTCCGCGCCACGATGGATCAACGCCGTCACCAGGACGGCCGAGGCGGCGCCGCGGTACATCGGGGTTCCGCTGCGATCGATGTCGTCGAGGACCCGTTCGGTGGTGTGAACCGCGGACGCGACGTCGCCGACCCGCAGGCACTCCGCAGCGGTCTGGATGTCCACGAGCGCTATCTCCGTCATCGCGCACCGCTCCCTCGCCGCGAGCTCGCGAGCACTGGCGAGCAACTCGAAGCCCTCCGATCGGAGGGCCTCGTCGCCAGCGCGGACCAGGGTCATGCCCCGTGCCAACTGAGCAAGGCCGAGCGCCATGTCCTCGCTGTACCGATGGGCGATGTCCAGCGCCTCCCTCGTCTCCGCGTCAGCGGCCTCGTCGGCCATGAGCGCGCCGACCGCGATTCCCGTGACGTACTTGAAGAACACCGTCGAGACGAAGGTCGTCGGGTCGACCTCGCGAGCGATGGCGTTGGCCGAGTCGAAGTCCGCCTTCCAGCCCTGCTCGCCGAGACCCATCCTGGCGATCGCGCGCATGGTGGTGGCGAAGGCGAGCGGGGACCCGGTGAGGAGGTTGCCCATCGTGGCGTCCCCGTCGGCGAGGTCGATGACGCGCTGGGCGAGGTGCCGCAGGGTGTCCATGTTTCCGGCGAGGTAGTGGGCCTGAATCGCGGGAAACAGCAGTCCCACGGTGAGCGTCCGGTCGTTCAGCGATTCGACCTGTGCCAGATACCGGGGAGCAATGTCAACGGATTCCCGGACACGCGCATGCACGGACAGCGACGTCATCAGTCCGCAGGTCGCGATGATCAGCGGAAGGCGGGTGTCGGAGTCGGTACAGAGCTCCCGGAGCTCGTCGAATCCGGTTTCGGCGACGCTGCCCCCGACCCGCCAGGCGCTTCCGCACAGCAGCGATCGCGGCGCGATCCGCATCGTGGTCCGGTCGGGCTCATCCGGTGGCGTGCGGTCGGCAATCTCGCGGGCGCGCTGCCAGTTGGTGCGGGCTGTTGCTATGTCTCGATTGACGAGCCATGCTCCCGCACGCATGTACCACCCGAAAGCCTCCCGCAGGTCACCGGCGGCCTCGAGATGCGATGCGATGAGCGCCGCGTTGTCGTCGCCGTCCTTGTCGTCGCGGACCTCGATCGCATGCGCAAGCCGCCGGTGCAGGGCCGACCGTCCGGACTTCAACTGCGACTCCTGAGCCACGGAGCGGATCATCGGGTGCCTGAACGCATACTCCGTCGACGAACTCAGAACAATCGGATAGATCAGCTCCGCGTGCACCAGTTCCGAGAGCGCGGACTCGAGCGATCCCGGATCCCTGTCGATCACGGTGGCGACCAGATCCGGCGGGAACTGGGCGCCGATCACGGCTGCGGCATTGAGGAGCTCCTTGGCGTCGGTCGTCAACCGGTCGATGCGGGACGCGATGGCGGCCTGCAGTGTGGGCGGCACCGTCACCTCGGTGAGGTCGCCGCGGCGAACGTAGGAGCCGGCGGCTCCGCCGATGACGTCCCGTTCGGCCAGGTCGCGGACGATCTCGTGGACGAAGAACGGATTCCCGGCCGCTCGATCGATGATCTGTTCCGTGACATCGACAAGCGATGGATCAGCTCCCATCAACTCCTGTGCAAGGGTGGCTGCCTGCGAATCATCAAGCGGAGCAAGCACATACCGCGTCACCGCGGAGACCGTGTGCAGGACGCCCCGGTACTCGGGACGGTAGGTGACGACGACCAGCACGGAGGTCTGCGGCACCACAGCGATGAGGTCGGCGAGCATGGCCTCACTGGCTTCGTCTATCCAGTGCACATCCTCGATGATCAGCACGGCCGGGTCTCCGCTCGAAGCGAGTACCGCGGACAAGAGTCGCGACAACCGCCTACGGCGCGCGTCCGCGGGCACCTGCATGTCCTGGCCCGAATCCGCCACGCCGATCACATCTTCGAGCAGATGCACGTCCTCCGGGTCGGCCGACGACAGCCTTGCCCGGATACGGCCCCGCGCTGCGACATGGTCGATGTCGTTGACGCCGAAGACTTCGCGCAGCAGGCGGGCGATGACGTAGAACGGCATCTCGCGCGCGTGCGATTCGCAGAACGTCGAGTACGTCGTCACGCCGCGCGTCTCGGCGAGGGAGACGAGCTCGCGACCGATCCGGCTCTTACCGATACCCGGCGGCCCGGCCACGGTGACGATCTGGCCGCGTCCGCCGATGGCGTTGTCCAGTGCGGTTGTCAGGGCTGCGACCTCGGTTTCGCGACCGATCAGTGTCGACTCGTGGCGGGGCTGCGGCCATCGCCGGGGACCGACGGCGCGCAGAACCCGTGCGGACACCGGCGATGCCGAGCCCTTGATCCCGACCAGCTCCGGCTCGCCGAGCACCGCGGTGTTCTCGACGAGTCGAGCGGTCGAATCGGACACCATGACACCACCGGGAGGTGCCACCGATTCCATCCGTTGCGCCATGCCGACCTGTGCTCCGACCGCCGTGTAACTGGTTGGGTCCGAGCCGATCTGACCTGTCACCACCGCGCCCGAGTTCAATCCGACCCGCAGGCTGTATTCCACGCCGTCGTGGGCGAGCACGTCCGATGCCAGACGCCGCGCCTCACGCTGAATCTCCAGAGCCGCAAGACACGCGCGGGTTGCGTGGTCCTCCAGGGCAATCGGGGCGCCGAAGATCGCCATGATGCCGTCGCCGGTGAACTTGTCCACCGTGCCGCCAAAGCGCTGCACGACAGCGCCGCATCGGTTGAACAGCTCGCTCATGACCTCACGCAGGCGTTCGGAATCCAGCCGTCCCGCCAGGTCCATCGACCGCACGACGTCAGCGAACAGAACCGTCACCTGCTTGTGTTCGGACTGCCCCTTGGCGACGCGTATCGGCGCTCCGCAGGCGTCACAGAATCGAGCCCCGGGCCTCGGCTCGGTTCCACATGTCCCACATGACGTTTGCGATACCGCCACCATGATCCCGCCGTCGTGCGATGGTCGCTGCTAGAACAGTAGAACCCGGGCTTGCGACGCAACGCCGAATCGACGAGAGACATGCCGATGGCCACGATTCTGGCATACACCTCGCCTGCTCTGGGCAACCTGTATCCGATGTGCGCTCTGCTGAGTGCTTTACGAGATCGCGGTCACCGCATCACGGTACGCACACTGGCCCGCGGACTGCACTGCGCCGGGCAACTCGGATTCGACGTCGAAGCGATAGATGAATCCATCGAGTCGATCGAGATGACCGACTGGATGGCGGCCAACGGCCGCGAAGCCCTGGCCGCCGCCTTCAGGGTGTTCGGTGAGCGTGCCCCGTTCGAAGTGGACGACCTGAACGCGGCGATCCGACGTGAAGCGCCGGACGCGGTGATCGTCGATCCGAATGCCTGGGGCGCCGCCGCGGCTGCGGAAGCGAGCGGTCTGCCGTGGGCGATGTTCTACCCCTACACGCCGCTGGTGACCTCTTCGGGCACTCCGCCGTTCGGCCCCGGTATCACGCCGTGGCGTGGATCGGCAGGCCGCGTCCGCGACCGGCTGTTGCGCCCATTCGTGACGAAGGCCGCCGAGGCGGCGATGCTCGAACCGGTGAACGCGGTGCGGATCTCGCTGGGACTGCCGACCGTCGGCAGCGCTGACGAGTTGGCGCGCCGGACGCCGCTCACCCTGGTGGCGAGTGCCGAACCCTTCCAGTACGCGGGCTTTCTGACCGAGTACGAGAACTTCGCGATGATCGGGCCGTGTGACTTCGACCCGCCGGTGTCAGGTGGGTCGCCGCGGTTCGACGACATCAGCAGGCCGATCGTGTTGGTGACGACATCGTCTGACCGTCAAGCCGACGACGCCCTCGGGCTCACCGCGATCGCTGCACTGGCAGACGAGCCGGTGCATGTCGTCGCGACGTTTCCCTGCGGTGTGCCCGAGCCGATATCGCTGCCCGACAACGCAACCGCCGTGGAGTTCGTACCGCATGGTCGCGTGCTCGACCGAGCGGTGTGCGCGATAACGCATGGAGGCATGGGCGTTACGCAAAAAGCACTGTCCCGCGGGGTGCCGGTGTGCGTGGTGCCCTACGGCCGCGACCAGTTCGAGGTGGCGCGCCGAGTCGAGGTCGCAGGGTGCGGAACCAGGCTCCCCGCTTCGAGGTTGTCCGTGACGAGACTGAAAGTCAAGGCGCTGCAGGCTATGTCGAAGACCGAGGGTCCTCGTCGAGTCGCTGCAGGCTTCGCCGCGACCGGCGGGGTCGAGCACGGCGCGGATCTGGTGGAGCAACGGTTGCTGACCAGGTAGTCGCAGCGAGGGCGGCGACCGAGATCAGCGCCAGCAGTTGAACGACCCAGGAGTGCCCGGCGTACCCGTCGACCGATCGCCACGGGTTCTGCGACAGCACGGCGCCCGCCAGGATCAACCCGCCCGCGCTGGCGCCGACGGTGGCGGCGTCGTACACCGCCGGCCTTCGGCGCAAGAGAGGACCGACGGCCAGTGCCGCGCCGAAGACGACAACGCCCGCGATGCCAGCGATCACCCCGCCCGCGGCCAGCAGTGCGAGCGCGGAGACGACGGTGCCGGGCTGCCACGGTCGGGCCGGATCGTAGGACGGCGGTGGCCGGCGCGGGCGAACGAAGGCCAGCAGGACGAGGATCGGCAGCAGTGTCAGGCCGCCGACGATTCCCGCCCGGTAGACGGCGTTGGCGCCGAACGTCAGCGTGACGGAGCCCGACGTTCCCGGGGGCACCACCCAGCCCTGCTGCCAACCGTTGACGGTCACCGGGGTCAACACGGCGCCGTCTGCGGTGCGCGCGGCCCAGCCCGGGTTGATGCTCTCGGGCACCACGAGGATGCGCGACGACGGAGATGCGGGCACGTCGACCTCGCGGCGGTCGGATTTCCATGTGCCTGTGTTCACCGGATCCGTTGGTGCCGTACGTAGTTGACGGCCCAGCGGACCCACGAGCTGGATACCGTCGACGACGAAGGCCGCACCGGGGCTCACGATCAGCTCCTGCTGACCCTCGGGTAACGCGATGGGTCCGGCCTGACACGGCGTGGCGGGCACGGGGTCACCGTCGAGCAGTTCACCGACCGTCGTGTCGATTCTCGTCTGCACGAATTGTCCCGCCACGGCGACGATCGGGCCCTTGCCGCACGGAAGCGTCACCGCACGTTGCCTGTTGCGGGCGGCGTCGGCCGCAGCGATCGGACGGCCCTGCGCATCCAGAGCGGTGATCTCGGCGAGTCCGGGTGGCTTCAGTTGGTCGAAGCCGAGCGCCGTGCGATCGATGATGTCGTCCCAGTCGAGGAGGGACACTCTGACAGTGTCGGTGACCTTCGGGCGCAGCGTCACCGTCTGCGCACCCGCGTCGGCGGCCAGCGGACGCACCTGCGGGCCGTCGCCGAGATCGATCGCGACCAGCCGGGGATGCGCAGGCAGCGTCGACGAACTCGGCGTCACCCGCAGCGCGCTGACCTCTTGTGCGGCAGGCAGTTTGAGCGTCACGCTCGGCGGCGTGCGGTGCTGCACCACGCGCTGCGGCGCCGTCCACGCAGTCCGCGGGTCACCGTCGGCAGCGGCGTAGACGGAGCCGAGGACGTCGATCGGATCGGAATCACCTGTTGCGGTCACGGTGCCGGGCTGGCGGATCAGGTCGGCGAGCACGGGACCCTGACGCGGGCGCACCCACACCGTCGGGGTCACCGCGACCGGCGCAGGCACCGTCAGCGTCCGGCTCAGGTTCACCGGCTCTTCGGGCGCCAGCGCCATCGTCGCGGCGCAGTGCACGCCGTCGGGCCCGTCGGCACAGCCTGAGCGACCCAGCAGCTCGGACCCCAGATCCCATTGCGCGACAGCCGAATTCGGTGGCGGGCCGGGCACCGCAACCGTGTGGCGCAGCTCGATCGGGTGGGCGAAGCCGGACGCGTCGTACTGCGTGACCGTGAAGTCGGTGATGCCGAACTGGACACCCGGGGACCCGTCGTCGGTGCCGGCGGCGGTGATGCGGACCCATGGGGTCTCCCCGTACGGGAGCGCCGCGGTGATCGGCTTGCCCGGCTCGTCGAAGCGCAGGGTGCTGGTGCCGTTGACGGTGGAGATTTCGATGCGGCGTACCTGGGCCCCGACTGCGGTGGCGCTCGGTGTGATCGTGATGGTGGCGTTCGTGACCGGGTGGTCGAAGTCGACCTGCAGCCACTGCCCGACGGCGGACTGCAGCGCGTTGGAGACCCAGCTGGTCGACGAGTCGCTGTCGATGGCCGCGGTCGGGGCGGTCGCGGGGGCGACGTTCGGAAGCGCCGTGGAGTCGGCCGCCGAACTCGACACCGAGATCCGGCCGCCGGTCCAGTCGCCGTGCACCGTGCGGGTGTCGCCCGCGGGGTAGTCGGGCACGCGGTTGAACGTGTGGCGGGTGTCGCCCTCGGCGCGGATCGCCGACGAGTGGTCGTCGACGCGCCCGTAGTCGGTCTCCCGGGCCAGCGGGGTGTCGGTGACGGTCACGACGGGCGTCGGCAGCCCGGCGCGCTGCGCGTCGGCGGTCAGCAGCATCGGTCCCAGCGGCGGCTGCCCCAGCAGTCGCCGACGCTCGTCGAGTCGCAGCATTGCCTCGGGTCCGCCGTCGACGCGCGCCATCGCATCGGTGTCGGTGAGGTAGGGAGCGCCCGGCGGTATCTCCGTGGTGCCCTTTCCGCTCCTCACGTCCGCGGTGGCGACCTTGAAGATCTCGACGGCCGGATACTTCGGGCGCAGCCCGCTGTCGGTGATGAAGCCCGACAGCGTCC
>DATEIG010000338.1:0-3653 GCA_035279185.1 Mycobacterium sp. | reverse complement strand
GTGTTCGCCGCCCAGGTCGATGACCTTGGTGCACAGGCGGTTTCGAAGGATCTCGGCGGCCTGCCCGTCGCCGCTGATCCGTCCGTGCCGCCGGGCACGGTGCGGGTGGTGCTCGGCAACGACTACACCGGCCCGGGGTCGGGGCTGGACGGCACCGACCCGACACTGGCGACCGCCGACCCGGCGGCCAGCGAATCGACGGGCGAGGACGCGCCGCCGGCCCCGTCGCCGATCATCACCGCGGGCTCGGACAACCCCGACTGTGTGAATTGACGACTCTCAGCCAGGCCCTGCTCGACCCGATCATGGATCGGGATCCTGTCGGCCCCCGCATCACCTACTACGACGACGCGACGGGTGAGCGGATCGAGCTGTCGACGGTGACCCTGGCCAACTGGGCCGCCAAGACCGCCAACCTTCTCCGCGACGAACTCGGGGCCGGTCCCGGCAGCAGGGTCGCGGTGCTGCTGCCCGCGCACTGGCAGACCGCCGCCGTGCTGCTCGGCGTCTGGTACATCGGCGCGGAGGTCGTGCTGGGACCGGGCTCGCACCCGATCACGGCCGACGTCGCGCTGTGCACCGCGGACCGGATCGACGAGGCCGACGCCGCCGTCGGCTCCGGCGAGATCGCCGTGCTGTCGCTGGATCCGTTCGGCAAGCCCGTGGCCGACCTGCCCATCGGCATGACGGACTACGCGACGGCGGTGCGCGTGCACGGCGACCAGATCGTTCCGGAGCGACAGCCGGGGCCCGCACTCGACAACCGTTCGGCGGCAGAGCTTTTCACCGCTGCCTCGCAAGCGGCTGCCGCTCTGGGTCTGAGCGCCGACGACCGCGTGCTCTCGACCGCGCGGTGGGACACCGCGGACGCCCTGATCGCCAACCTGCTGGCCGTCTTCGCCGTGGGCGCATCGCTGGTGCAGGTGGCCAACCCGGACCAGGCCGCGCAGGACCGCCGCCGTGAGGTCGAGAAGGTCACGACGTCCTTGTGAGTAGCCGGGCTCACCGCTGTGCGCGGGAGTTGAGTTTCCTGGATATCCGCTTGGGAGGCTGTCCACAGAATCCGGTAAGGAGGTTCCCTGGTTTCACCGGAGCGGCGCGAGTGACCGCTCTACGACAGGAAAGACCGAGGGAGAGAACATGGCTACCAAGACATTCGCCGCGGTGATCGGCGGCGGCGCGATGGTGGCGCTGGGCGTCGCAGGCATGCTCACCGGCAGCAGTGGACAGGGCGCCCCGACCGTGGTGTCGGCTTCGCACATGACGCTGGGAGACACCGCCACCGTCGCCTACTCCGCGACGGAATCGACGACGGTGGCGGTTCCCGTCGACAAGGCGAAGCCGTACGGAGGCTCCGGCGGCTAGGCAAGCCGCCAATAGCGTCGGTACACGGCGGGCGCAGGTGCCACGCTGTGTCCATGATCGACCGGCGCGGGTTCCTGATGCTGTCCACGGCCGCCGTCGCGGCGGGGTGCTCGTCGGCGACGACACCACACCCCGCGCCGCCTCCCGCGCCACCCCCGCCCGCACTCGACATCGCGTTCGTGCCCGCCGAGAGGGAGGTCGACCTCGGCGGGCCGGTCGTTCGCACCTGGGCCTACACCGATCGGCTCCCGGGCAACGAGATCCGGATCCGCAAAGGCCAGCGGCTGCGGGCCGCGGTGACCAACACCCTGCCCGCCGACACCAGCATCCACTGGCACGGCCTGGCGATCGTCAACGCCATGGACGGCGTTCCGCCCTTGACGCAGGCCGCGATCCCGCCGGGTGGGCAGTTCACCTACGACTTCGTCGTCCCTGACGCCGGAACGTACTGGTACCACTCCCATGTCGGCACGCAGTTGGACCGCGGGCTGTACGGTCCGCTGATCGTCGAGGACCCGAGCGAGAAGGCCGACTACGACGACGAACTCGTGCTGGTGCTCGACGACTGGATCGACGGCACCGGCACGAACCCCGACGAGGTGCTGGCCAACCTGCGCCGAACCGGGATGAAACGAATGGGACCGGGCGGTTCAGGAGTGAGTCCGACGACACCGATCGGCGCCGACGGCGGCGACGTCACCTATCCGTACTTCGTCGTCAACGGCCGTGTCCCGGCGGACCCCGACGTGCGCGACTCCCGCGCGGGGCAACGCATTCGGCTGCGCGTGATCAACGCCGCCTCCGACACCGCCTTCCGCGTCGCCGTCCCCGACACGAGCCTCAACGTCATCGCAACGGACGGCTATCCGGTGATGCCCGCACAGGCGAACTCGGTGATCCTCGGCATGGGTGAACGCGTCGACGCCACCTTCACCGTCACCGGGTCGGCGCCCGTGGTGGCCGTGCCGGAAGGGAAGCAGGGCCACGCGCAGGTGAACATCCGCGTGGCAGGCAAGCCGGGCACAGTCAGGGTCGACGAGTTCGTGTCAGCGGTGCGCAGGGACGTTCCGCTCGACACGGCGACGCTGTCACCGACGCCGGAGGTGACGCTGCCCGTTCGCGATCCGGACCAGGTGATCGAGGCGACGCTGAGCGGCCCCGGGCCCGGCTATGCGTGGCCGTTCGCAGGCAGGCTGTACGACCCCACCGAGGACGGCATCGGCGTGAAGCGCAATCAGCGGGTTCGCATCCGCATGGTGAACGAGTCGATGATGTTCCACCCGATCCACCTGCACGGGCACACATTTCAGGTGGTGGGGCGCAATGCCCCACGGGCGCGCAAGGACACCGTGCTTGTGCCGCCGAAGCAGACAGTCGAAGTGGACTTCGACACCGACAACCCGGGCAAGTGGATCACCCACTGCCACAACACCTATCACCTCGAAGGCGGGATGGGCGGCTGGATCTTCTACGAGGGCTGAGCTACTTCAGCAGTGCGCGCGACATCACCACACGCTGAATCTGGTTCGTGCCCTCGTAGATCTGCGTGATCTTGGCGTCACGCATCATCCGCTCGACCGGGAAGTCCTGCGTGTAGCCGGCGCCGCCGAACAACTGCACCGCGTCGGTGGTGACCTCCATGGCCACATCAGACGCGAAGCACTTCGACGCCGACGAGATGAAGCCCAGTGCGGGCTCACCGCGTTCGGCCCTGGCGGCGGCGGAATAGACCATCAGCCGTGCGGCTTCCACCTTCATCGCCATGTCGGCGAGCATGAACTGCACACCCTGGAAGTCGCTGATCGACTTGCCGAACTGCTTGCGGTCCTTGGTGTAGGCGATCGCGGCGTCCAGTGCGCCCTGCGCGATGCCGACGGCCTGCGCGCCGATCGTCGGGCGCGTGTGGTCGAGCGTGCGCAGTGCGGTCTTGAAGCCGGTGCCGGGCTCGCCGATGATGCGGTCGCCGGGAATGCGGCAGTTCTCGAAGTAGAGCTCCGTCGTCGGTGAGCCCTTGATGCCGAGCTTGCGCTCCTTCGGTCCGACGGTGAAGCCCTCGTCGTCCTTGTGCACCATGAACGCCGAGATTCCGTTCGCGCCCTTGTCGGGATCGCTGGACGCCATCACGGTGTACCAGGACGACTTGCCGCCGTTGGTGATCCACGCCTTGGTGCCGTTGAGGATCCAGTCGTCGCCGTCTTGGCGGGCGCGCGTGCGCATCGCCGCGGCGTCACTGCCTGCCTCGCGCTCCGACAGCGCATACGACGCCATCGCCTCGCCGGAGGCGATCG
>DATEIG010000337.1:0-3178 GCA_035279185.1 Mycobacterium sp. | reverse complement strand
CAGCCTGTACGCCGCCTACCTGATGGGCGGCAGCCTCCTCGTCACCGCGATCGCCGTCGGCGTCGGCAGCGCGCTGATGGTGCAGGCGTCCTGGGTACCGCTTCTGTCCACCACGCCGGCCGTCGTCGTCGGCTTCGCCTCCACGGTCTCGACCGTCGCTGGCAAAGGCAACGACATCACCGTCACCACGATCTCCCATCCCGGCCTCGTCGCCGCGGTTGCGTGCGTGCTCGGGGCGTCCTTCGGGCTGCTCTCCGAGTACGCGGCGACCGCGATGACGAAGAAATCCGCACCCGCCACCGAAGCCCCGTCACCGGAAGGAAGCCCCGCCTGATGAAACTGCAGCACCACCTCGGCGGCCTCGAAGGCCTACCGGAACTGACGTCGCTCGAGAAGCGGGTCTTCGTCGAGGACTGGGAGAAGCGCATCTTCGGCATCCACGTCGCGATGATGGGCTTGTCCAACCATCTCGGTTCCGCCCTGCCCGAGTACCCCATCGACGACGTGCCGACGGCGTTCAAAGACGAGTGGACGTGGGCCGACCTGCGCACCGGCGCCGAGGCGATGAACCCCTTCGACTACTTCAAATTCCGCTACTACGAGAAGTGGCTCGGCGGCATCACCCAGTTCTTCATCGACAAGGGCTACGTGACCGAAGCCGAACTCGCCGAACGCATCTCAGACACGGATTCGACAGACGACGCGGATTCCGCGGACGCCATCGACGATCAGGTGATCGCCTACCTGCGCCTCGGCGACAGCCCCCGCCGCGATGTCGCACACCCGAAGTTCGCCGTCGGCTCCAGCGTCCGCATCACCAACGTGCCCGCCGACGCGCACAGCCGGCTGCCCGGTTACCTGCGCGGTCGGGTCGGCACCGTCGAGCGCGTCTTCGAAGGCGACTACGCCTACTTCGTCGAAACCGGTGACGGCATCGGCGCACCCATGCCGATCTACATCGTCGAATTCGAGCCCGCAGAGATCTGGGGCACCCGCGCCGAGGACGGTCCGCTGTCGCTGTACGCGGAGTTGTTCGAGGCGTATCTGGAACCGACCGAGGAGAAGTCATGACCGAACAGTTCGCCTACCCGCCCGACCGCGAGGAGGCCAGCGCCAAGAAGGCCGCCGCGCTGGAATCGCTGCTGATCGAAAAAGGCGTCATCACACCGCACACCGTGGACAAGGTGCTCGCCTACTTCGAAACCGAGATGACTCCCCTCAACGGCAAGAAGATCGTCGTCAAGGCTTGGACCGATCCCGAGTTCGCCGCGAAGGTCGTCGTGGACACCCCCGCCGCCGTCGCCGAACTGGACCTGCCCGAGGGCATGGCGGGGGCCGAGGGGGAGCACCTGCAGGCCGTCGCCAACACAGCCGGTGTGCACAACCTGGTGATCTGCACGCTGTGCTCCTGCTTCCCGTGGCCGGTGCTCGGGCTGCCGCCCTACTGGTACAAGGATCCGACGTTCCGGGCGCGCGCCGCCCGCGAGCCGCGGAAGGTGCTCGCCGAAGTCGGCGTCGAGCTACCCGCCGACACCGAGATCAAGGTCTGGGATTCCAGCGGCCACTCCCGCTGGTTCGTCATTCCCGAACGCCCCTCCGGCACTGATGAATTCACCGACGAGATGCTGATGGATCTGGTGACGACGGAGTCGATGATCGCTGTCGCACTGGCGGGACCTGCGTCATGAAACTTCACGAGACGTGCACCACCGACCAGGCCGCCCCGCAGTTCGACCACGAGTGGCAGCGTCGAGCGTTCGGCCTGGCGCTCGCCCTGTCGGAGTTTCGGCACTACGACTGGAGCGAGTTCCAGGAGACCCTGATCGCGACGATCGGCAAGTGGGAGAACACGCCGGAATCGCAACGGGGACAGTGGGAATACTACGACCACTGGGTTGCGACACTCGAAACGCTCATCGACCGGCACGAGTTGTTGACCGCTCCCGTCCTCACCGACGCCGGCGACCACGCCCTCCCGACAGCCCACGACCACTGAGGAACAACCATGAACAATGCCAACCCAGCCCTCGGCGTGCCCCGCGTCAACCTGCGCGCCGCCGCCGAATCGCTCGCCACCCCGGTGCGACTCGCCGCGATCACAATGCTCGCACTGATCGCCTACTACTTTGTCGGCTACGACCAGGGCGCCGTGTCGGTGTTCGGTTCCGACACCCACGTCCACGAGTTCCTGCACGATGCCCGGCACCTGTTGGGCTTCCCATGTCACTGAGCACCTCGCCGGCGGTCCGCCATCTCGTTCCCGGCGCCGCGGCGGGTCTCGTCGCCTTCGCATTCAGCCGGGTGATGATCGAACCGCTCATCGGAGTGGCGATCGATTACGAGGGCGTCCGCGCGCACGCCGAAGCCGAACTGGTCGGCGGCGATCATGATCACAGCCACGAACTGTTCACCCGCGCGGTGCAGGAGGACGTCGGCGCCGCAGTGGGAATCGTCGGGTTCGGCATCGTCATGGGCGTTCTGTTCGCGGTCGCATACGCCGTCATTCGCGGTGTCCTCGACCGGCGCGGCTACCACCCGGATCCGGCGGGGCTGGCGCTGGTGCTGGCGGCAGGGATGTTCGTGGCCGTTGCGCTGATGCCCAGCCTGAAGTATCCGGCGAACCCGCCGGGTGTTGGTCTCGAAGAGACTGTGGCAGAACGCAGTTCGTCCTACTTGACGATCACCGTGCTCTCGGTCGTGGCGGCATGCGCAGCGGTGGCGGTGGGGCTGACCCTGGCGCGCCAGGGCGTATGGCGGGCCGCTGCCGTCGCCGTCGGCGGTTATGTCGCGGTCATGCTGTGCGCGATGACGGTGTTGCCGACCTTCGACGAGGTGCCCGGTCCATTGGCGGGTCCGGACGGGATCGTGCTCGACGGCTTCCCTGCGGCTGTGCTGGCGGACTTCCGGCTCTTCTCGTTGATCAACCAGGCGGTGTTGTGGTTGGTCGTCGGCGCGGCGTTCGCCTGGCTGACAGTTCAGGAACGCTCGAGCGCTTCGCGATCCCAGTCGGCTTTGTCGGCAGCCGCCTCGTAGGTGGTCTGCAGGAACTCGAGCAGTACCGCGTCGGGGTCGTCGGCCTCGCGCACGGCGGTGTACGGGAGCACGAACTCGCCGAGCGCTTCGTCGAACTTCGCCGCGGCGGGGGACACCGGCGCTTCGCGATACCCGTCAGGTTCGG
>DATEIG010000336.1:0-4700 GCA_035279185.1 Mycobacterium sp. | reverse complement strand
AGAAGAAAAGTAATGGTGACGAGACGGAGGAACCCGTGGCCCTTCCCCAGTTGACCGACGAACAGCGCGCGGCAGCGTTGGAGAAGGCTGCTGCCGCACGTCGAGCACGTGCCGAACTCAAGGATCGGCTCAAGCGCGGCGGCACCAACCTCAAGCAGGTGCTGAAGGATGCCGAGACCGACGAGGTCTTGGGCAAGATGAAGGTTTCTGCGCTCCTGGAGGCATTGCCCAAGGTCGGCAAGGTCAAGGCGCAGGAGATCATGACCGAACTCGAGATCGCCCCCACCCGCCGTCTGCGCGGCCTGGGCGATCGTCAGCGGAAGGCGCTGCTGGAAAAGTTCGACTTCTCGTAAGGGAGGTCAGTGAGCGAAGGCGGAGGACCGGACACGCCTAGGGCCCCGGTCGTAGTGCTGTCCGGTCCGTCTGCCGTCGGGAAGTCGACTGTCGTGCGTCGTCTGCGCGAGCAGATTCCCGACCTGCACTTCAGCGTCTCGGTGACCACCAGGGCCCCGCGCCCCGGCGAGGTCGACGGCGTCGACTACTCGTTCATCTCACCCGAGCGCTTTCAGCAGCTGATCGACGACGGCCAACTCCTCGAGTGGGCCGAGATTCACGGCGGATTGCACCGATCAGGTACCCCCGCCCAACCCATCCTGACCGCCACAGCGGCGGGTCATCCCGTGCTCATCGAAGTCGATCTGGCAGGCGCGCGGGCGGTCAAGGCGGCGATGCCCGAGGCCCTGACGGTGTTCCTCGCGCCGCCAAGCTGGGAAGCGCTGGAGAGCAGGCTCACCGGGCGGGGCACCGAGACCCCGGAGGCGATGGAGCGCCGGCTTTCGACGGCGCGAGCCGAACTCGCCGCCCAGCAGGACTTCGACCGCGTGGTGGTGAACAGTGAATTGGAGTCAGCCTGCGCTGAATTGGTATCCTTGCTGGTGGTCCACAGATAGCGAAGCGCCAGAGACGGCGAGACGCGGCCCGCAAGCTACTCAAAGCTTTCACCGAAACGCCAGGAGAATTTTTTCGTGAGCACCCCGCACGCCGACGCGCCGTTGGCGGCCGTCGAGGACGTCGACTCGGCCCACAGCGGTTATGACACCCCGTTGGGCATCACCAACCCGCCGATCGACGAGCTGCTCGATCGCGCGTCGAGCAAGTACGCGCTGGTGATCTACGCCGCCAAGCGCGCACGTCAGATCAACGACTACTACAACCAGCTCGGCGACGGCATCCTCGAATACGTCGGCCCGCTGGTCGAGCCGGGTCTGCAGGAGAAGCCGCTGTCGATCGCGATGCGCGAGATCCACGAAGACCTGCTCGAGCACACCGAGGGCGGCGCCGAGGGCGGCGAGCGCTAGGCGTTCCCGGTGGACCGCAAGCGGATCATCGTCGGCGTATCCGGAGGAATCGCCGCCTACAAGGCATGCACGGTGGTCCGCCAACTCACCGAGGCGGGCCACGTCGTCCGGGTCGTCCCGACCGAATCCGCACTGCGCTTCGTCGGCGCGGCGACCTTCGAGGCGCTGTCCGGCAATCCCGTCCACACCGGCGTGTGGGATGACGTCCACGAGGTTCCGCACGTTCGAATCGGCCAGGAGGCTGATCTCGTCGTCGTCGCGCCCGCCACCGCAGACCTGCTCGCGCGGGCCGTCGCAGGCCGCGCCGACGATCTGCTGACAGCGACCCTGCTGACCGCGCGGTGCCCGGTGCTGTACGCACCCGCGATGCACACCGAGATGTGGTTCCACCCCGCGACCGTCGACAACGTGGCCACGCTGCGCCGGCGCGGCGCCGTCGTCCTCGAACCGGCCCGCGGCCGGCTCACGGGCGCCGACAGCGGAGCCGGACGCCTTCCTGAGGCCGAAGAGATCACCACGCTGGCCCAACTGCTTCTCGAGCGCGGAGATGCGCTGCCGTACGACCTGGCGGGCGTGAAGGTGCTGGTGTCGGCGGGCGGTACCCGCGAACCCCTCGACCCGGTGCGGTTCATCGGCAATCGGTCGTCGGGCAAGCAGGGCTATGCGATGGCCCGCGTCGCCGCTCAGCGCGGCGCCGACGTCACGCTGATCGCCGGAAATACCGCGGGGCTGATCGACCCCGCCGGTGTCGACGTCGTGCACATCGGGTCGGCCGCTCAGCTGAAGGATGCGGTGTCCAAGCACGCACCCGATGCCCATGTGCTCGTGATGGCCGCCGCGGTCGCCGACTTCCGGCCCGCGCACTTCGAGACCAACAAGATCAAGAAGGGCGCGTCGGAGCCCACCGCGATCGAGCTCGCCCGCACCGACGACGTGCTGGCCGGCACCGTGCGCGCACGCACCGACGGTCAACTGCCCAACATGCGCGCGATCGTCGGATTCGCCGCGGAAACCGGCGATGCGAACGGCGACGTGCTGTTCCATGCCCGCGCCAAGTTGGCCCGCAAGGGTTGCGATCTGCTCGTCGTCAACGCCGTCGGCGAGAACCGCGCATTCGAGGTCGACAGCAACCAGGGTTGGCTGCTGGCGGCCGACGGGACCGAGGCCGCGCTGGAGCACGGTTCGAAAACTCTGATGGCCAGCCGTATCGTGGACGCGATCGTGGCCTTCCTGCACAACAGCGGCGGGTGACCGGACGCACACAACGCCCATGCGCGTAAGGGTTGCGCGCGACGGGGGCACACGCTTGGGTGCAACAGGGCACTCATATAATTCGATTACCTAACTTTCTTCTGAAGAGAGCTGCAGCGAGAGGAATGACACCGTGAGTGAAGGTCGTCTGTTCACCAGTGAGTCGGTGACGGAGGGACACCCCGACAAGATCTGCGACGCGATCAGCGACTCGGTGCTCGATGCGCTCCTCGCCGATGATCCGAAGTCGCGGGTCGCGGTCGAGACACTGGTCACCACCGGCCAGGTGCACGTCGTCGGCGAGGTCACGACCTCGGCCAAGGAAGCGTTCGCCGACATCACCAACACCGTGCGCGAGCGCATCCTCGAGATCGGCTACGACTCGTCGGACAAGGGCTTCGACGGCAGCACCTGCGGTGTGAACATCGGTATCGGCGCGCAGTCGCCCGACATCGCGCAGGGCGTCGACACCGCCCACGAGACCCGGGTCGAGGGCGCGGGCGACCCGCTCGACCTGCAGGGCGCCGGCGACCAGGGCCTGATGTTCGGCTACGCGATCAAGGACACCCCCGAGCTGATGCCGCTGCCGATCGCGCTGGCCCACCGGCTCTCGCGGCGGCTCACCGAGGTGCGCAAGAGCGGTGTGCTCGACTACCTGCGCCCCGACGGCAAGACCCAGGTCACCGTTCAGTACGAGGGCACCACGCCCGTGCGGCTGGACACCGTCGTGCTGTCCACCCAGCACGCCGACGGCATCGACCTCGAGGGCACGCTGACCCCGGACATCCGGGAGAAGGTCGTCAACACCGTGCTGGGCGACCTCGCCCACGACACCATGGACACCTCCGACTATCGGCTGCTGGTGAACCCGACCGGGAAGTTCGTCCTCGGCGGCCCGATGGGCGACGCGGGTCTCACCGGCCGCAAGATCATCGTCGACACCTACGGCGGCTGGGCGCGTCACGGCGGTGGCGCCTTCTCGGGCAAGGATCCCTCCAAGGTGGACCGTTCGGCGGCCTACGCGATGCGCTGGGTGGCAAAAAACGTGGTCGCAGCCGGGTTGGCCGAACGGATCGAGGTCCAGGTGGCCTACGCGATCGGCAAGGCCGCCCCTGTCGGCCTGTTCGTCGAGACGTTCGGAACCGAGACCGTCGACCCCGATCGCATCGAGAAGGCCATCACCTCGGTGTTCGACCTGCGGCCCGGCGCGATCGTCCGCGACCTGGAGCTGCTGCGTCCGATCTACGCGCAGACCGCGGCGTACGGCCACTTCGGTCGGACCGACGTGGAGCTGCCGTGGGAGCAGCTGAACAAGGTCGACGAGCTGAAGGCTTCCGTCTAAGCGACAAGCGCCGCCTAAGCCGAGAACTCGTAATCGCTCAGCGGGAAGCGGCGGCTGCGCCAGTACGCCTCCATCGTGGTGGCGGGCCGTAGCGGCACGTCGCCGTTGCGGTCGAAGTAGTAGCTGTTGGCCAGCGAGCAGCTGTCCTGCCAGAAGATCTGGCGATGCCGCTTGCGCATCATCTCGTCGAAGTAGCGGTCGTTGGCGTCCTGCTTGACTTCGACCCGGTCTGCGCCGCGGCGCCGTGCGTGCTGAAGGCAGCGCACGATGTGGTGGCTCTGGCTCTCGATCAGCGCGAAGTACGACGACCCGACGTAGCCGTACGGCCCGAACACGGTGAAGAAGTTCGGGAAGCCCGGGATGCTGACGCCTTCGTAGGCCTGCAATCGGTTGTCGGTCCAATACTCCAACAGCGTGCGGCCCTGAGGCCCGGCGACGGAATAGGTCAGCGCGCCGTCGGCGTCGAGAACCTTGTATCCCGTTGCCAGGATCAGCACGTCGACGTCGTGGTAATGGCCGTCGGCCGAGGCGACGCCTGAACCCGTGATCTTGTCGATCGGCTCGGTGACCAGGCTGACGTTGTCCCGGTTGAACGTCGACAGGTAGGAGTTGTGGAAGCCGGGCCGTTTGCATCCGACCGCGTAGCGCGGCGTCAGCTTGTCCCGCACGACGGGGTCCTTGACCTCCTTGCGAAGGAAGGCCTTGCCCAGCTCCGGCGCGCGTTTGGCCATCGGGTTGACCGTGAAGTA
>DATEIG010000335.1:0-7236 GCA_035279185.1 Mycobacterium sp. | reverse complement strand
GCCCGTATTCGATTCCACCGCAACCAAACCCGACGTGGTCGTCATTGCCGTGGGATCCCACGAATCCGACCGGCGCGAGGTCGACACGGCACTCGTCTGCCGCGCGCAGGTGATCGTCGAAGACCGCGAGACCGCGCTGCGGGAATGCGGTGACATCGTGATGGCGATCGCCGAATCCGGGCTGACAGCGGACGACGTGATTCCGATCAAGGATGTCGTCACCGGCGCGACGACCCTCGACGCGGATCGAGCAGTGCTGTTCAAGAGTTCGGGAATGTCCTGGGAGGACATCGTGATTGCCGACACCGTCGTCGGCCGGCTCACGGGTTGAACCCTCAGTCGTCGAGGCGGGCCGCGATCTCGCCGAGACGGACCGGCTGGGCGATGGGCCGGTTCTGCGCGCCCGCGGCCGGTGTGCCGTCGGCCTGCCGACGATCGGATTGAGCGGCCTCGCCGCACAGCGCGTCGACATTCGCCGCGCAGAACCTGCCCTGACACGGCCCGAGCCCGGCGCGGGTGGACAGCCGCGTCGCCCTCAGCGACAGGTCGATTTCGTAGGCGGAGAGCAGACGCCCGAAAGTCGTGCTCTCACAGCGGCAGACGATGGTGTCGTCGTCCAGCCAGCTTCGCCATCCGTCACGCACCGGGTGCGCCCTGTGCAACCGGGTGACGAATTCCCGTGCCGCCGTCAGCCGTCGCGCCAGCCGTACCGGTAGGTGGCGGCCTCCCGCGGCGGCGAATCCTGCGACGCGACCTTCGATGTCGGCGCAGTCGGCGCCGCCGATCCCGGTGATTTCGCCCGCGGCATACACACCAGGAACCGACGTGAGTTGGGTGTCATCCACCGCGACGAATGTTCCGGCGCTCGTTGTGGTTTGGCGGCAGCCGGCGGTGAGCGCGAGTTCAAGCGACGGTGTGAAACCGTGCCCCACGCAGACGGCGTCGACAGCGACGATGCGTTCCGAGCCGGCGACGGGCACCCACCCCGAATCCAGTCGGGCCGTGACCACCGCCTCGACCCGATCGTCACCCAGGGCGGCGATCACCGCGCGCCCGGTGCGGAACGGGATGCGACGGCGCAGGTGGTGCCACCCGTAGTGACCGAGATCGGCCAGCTTGCCGCTGTGTGCGGCCAGCCGATGGGGACGGTCGAGCCAGCCGCGAACCACGGTGGACGCCGCGTTGATCTCCAGCACGCCGACCACGTCGGCGCCGACATCGGTCAGCGACTTCGCGACGGGGAGCAGAAACGGTCCGGTTCCCGACACCACCACCCGGCGTCCGACCGCGACGCGCTCGGTGCGCGCAAGCGTCTGAGCCGCACCCGCGGTGTAGACGCCGGGCAGCGTCCACCCGGGGAACGGCACGACCCGGTCATGTGCGCCGGTTGCGAGCACGAGCGCGTCGGGTTCGATGACACGGCGCCGTCGCGTCGAGCTGTCGATCGGACCGCTGGTCACGTGCAGGCGCGGGACCCCGCCGGGGTGGGGTTCCAGGTTGAACACCACGGTGTTCGCCAGCCATTCTGACCGCGGGTGTGTCAGCACGGTGTCCCGCATGCCCCGGTAGGCCGCCCAATGATGGTGAATGCGTTCAGGATTGGCGGCACGGTAGTCGTCAGGCAGCTGGCGCTGGTACTGACCGCCCGGGCTGTCGTTCATGTCGATGAGGACAATCTGCGCACCGGTTTTCAGAGCCGTCTCGGCGGCCGCGAGACCGGCGGGTCCGGCGCCGATGACCGCGACGAGCGTCATGACTCACTCCGGGACTGACGCATCACGGCATCGCCGGCGCGCGCGCGGCGCCTGCACAGCCGAACGTCGGTTTCGTCGTTGACGGTGGCCAGGCAGTCGAAGCAGGATCCGATGCCGCAGAACAGCCCGCGTGGTCGGCCTGTGGAGTCGGTGCGCCACGCACTGCGGCCGTTGCTGATGAGGATCCCGGCCAGCGTCTGGCCCGCGATGCCACGCAGCACCTCGCCGTCGAGGGTGATCTCGATCGGAATGTCGGTGCGGCCGATGGGATCGTCGGCGGCGGGCACCAGCCACGCACTCACGGGCTGACCTCCTCGGCGTGGATGAGCGCGGGCCGGTCGACGCGGAAGTCGTCGGCGGCCATCGGAAGCTGGTGATCGAGGAGCAAGGCCCGTAGCAGTGCGGCGGTGCCCACGGCGAGCCCGATGCCGCCGCCCTCGTGACCGGTGGCATGCCACAGGCCTGGCAGCCGGGGGTCAGCGCCGATGACCGGCAGGTGATCGTCGACGTAGGGCCGGAACCCGCCGTATGCGCGCATCACCTGAACTCCGGCCAGATGCGGGAACAGCCGAATCGCCTTGCGCGCCATCTCTTCCAGGCTCGCCATACTGATCCCCGCACTCAACGGCACCCGTTCCCGCGACGATCCGATCAGCAGTGGCCCACCCCGTGTCGCCTCCACCACCGTGGAGGTCTGCAGGCCGGCGTCGTCGCTGCCGACCGCGCCGACGTAGTCCGCGTCGTAGACCTTGTGGAACACCGTCGGCGGTTGAGGGGTGGTGACCAGGAGGTTGCCGCGTCGTGGTTTGACGGCGATCGGCGCCCCGAGAATCTCGGAAACCTTTGCCGCCCAAGGGCCTGCGCAGTCGATGACGACGTCGGCGGTGAAGGCGCCTGCGGTGGTGGCCACTCCCCGCAATGCGCCGGAATCCAGCACGGGACCGGTCACGGTGACACCGGGATGAACGCGGGCCCCGTGGTGCAGCGCGCCGCGCAGGAGCGCGAACGTCGCTGCGACTGGCTGGACCTGCGCGTCGTCCGGGTAGTGATAGGCCGCGGTGAAGTCGCGGGTCAGATACGGCTCCGCGGCATGCGCGTCGTCGGCCGTCATCGCGTGGGCTGTCACGCCTGCGGCGGTCTGGCCGGCCGCGAACCTCGTCAGCCCATCGGCGCCGTCGCTGGTGGTGGCGACGACGATGCCGCCCTTGGGTTCCCACTCGACCGGGTCGGTGGCGTCGGCCCCGCAATCATCGCGGATCTCGGAGAGGACGCCCGGCCACAGCCGCCGGGACAGCTGTTGCAACGCGAGTTCCGGGCCGGGCCCCTTGTCGGACACGAGGATGTTGCCTTCGCAGTGCGCGGTCGTCGCGGCGCCGGGTGCACCTCGGTCGACGATGTCGACCGTCACGCCGTGAGCCGACAGTTCGCGGGCCACCGCGCATCCCACGATGCCTGCGCCGATGATCACTGCGCGCATCGGGTTTGCCCGCTCGTGTGCACTGTGACATTGTACATAGCATGACGGCCGCCAAAAGCGCTGGTGAGCGGTGGCATAACTGGGCCGGGAACCAGCACTGCGCGCCCACCATCGTCACGCCGACGAGCACATCGGATCTGCAGGACGCCGTCGCGGACGCGGCGCGCAGAGGAGGAACCGTCAGGGTTGTCGGCAGCGGCCATTCGTTCACCCCGCTCGTCTGCACCGACGATGTGATGGTCGACGTCGGGAGGCTCAGCGGGCTCATCGGAGCAGATCTCGACGCCGCGACCGCCGTCGTCGGCGCAGGCACGACCCTGCACGACCTCCTTCCGCAACTGTGGGCGGCAGGTTTGTCGTTGCGCAACCAGGGCGACATCGACGCCCAAACCGTCGGCGGCGCCATCGGAACCGCCACTCACGGGTCGGGCCGCGCCTTCGGCTCGTTCTCCTCCGTCGTGCGCAGCATCACCTATGTCGGCGCGGACGCAGGCGTGCACAGCATCGACGCGGCCGATCCCCGGTTCGACGCCTTCCGGACGTCGTTGGGCTTGCTCGGCATCTTCACCGCGGTCGAACTCGACCTGCAGCCCGCCTACTACCTCCGCGAGCGCATCGAACACTGGCCGCTCGCCGAGGTCATGCGGCGGTGGCAGGTGGAAACGTCGACCCGTCGGCACTTCTCCTACTTCTGGCCGCCCGCCGAGCATTCACTCGAGATGTACGGTTTCGCCCCGACCGCCGTCGAAGACGGCTGCCACGTCAAGATCTACGACGAACTGGCGCCACCCCAAGGCGCCGTCGCCGACGCATCGGAGGATGCCCGGGTCGCGCCTGCCTACCAGATCTACGCCAGCGACTTCGATCTGGAGTTCCACGAATTCGAGTACTTCATCCCCTTCGACCACACGCCCGCCGCGGTCGATGCGGTGCGCGCGGTGATGCTGGACCATCCCGAGCAGGCCTTCCCGTTAGAAGTGCGCACGATCGCCGCCGAGGACGCTTGGCTGTCGCCGATGTACGGCAGAGACAGCACCTCACTGTCCGTCTCCGGTGTGCCCGGCACCGACTACGGGCCGTTCACCCGCGCATTCGACGCGGCCCTGCGTCCTTTCGACGCGCGGCCGCACTGGGGAAAACTGCATCTCTTCGATCGCGCCCGTCTACGCGCCGGGCACCCGCGCTTCGACGACTTCTGCGCCGTGCGGGCGGACCTCGACCCCGACGGACTGTTCCTCAACGAGCACACCGCGCAATTGTTCACCGAGCCCACCCAGGCCGCCGTACACGCTACCGGCGGTACCGGCTAACCTTTTCCGAGTCAATTCACATCCTGGGGGTGCGTGCATGAAGGGCTTCGACGGGAAAGTCGCCGTCGTGACGGGCGCTGGGTCCGGCATCGGCCAGGCGCTGGCGATCGAACTCGGCCGCTCCGGCGCCAAGCTGGCCATCAGCGACGTCGACACCGAGGGTCTCGCGTCGACCGAAGAGCGGTTGAACGCTCTCGGCGCGCCGGTGAAGGCCGACCGGCTCGACGTCACCGAGCGCGAGGCGTTCGCGTTGTACGCCGACGAGGTCAAGGACCACTTCGGCACCGTCAACCAGATCTACAACAACGCGGGCATCTCGTTCATGGGCAGCATCGAGGCCTCGGAGTTCAAAGACATCGAACGCGTGATGGACGTCGACTACTGGGGCGTGGTGAACGGCACCAAAGTGTTTCTGCCGCACCTGATCGTGTCGGGCGACGGGCACGTCGTCAATGTCTCCAGCGTCTTCGGATTGCTTGCCGTGCCGGGACAGGGGGCCTACAACGCGGCCAAGTTCGCGGTGCGCGGTTTCACCGAGGCGCTGCGCCAGGAGATGCTCGTCGCCGGTCACCCGGTGAAGGTGACGTGCGTGCATCCCGGCGGCGTCAAGACCGCTATCGCCCGTAATTCGGAAGCGGCCGAGGGCATCGACCAGGAAGCGCTGGCGAAGTTCTTCGACAAGAAGCTCGCCAGTACGTCACCTCAGAAGGCCGCGCGGACCATCCTCGACGGCGTCCGAAGGAACAAGGCGCGCGTGCTCGTCGGCAATGACGCCAAGGGCCTCGATCTGCTCGCCCGCGTCACCGGCTCCGGCTATCAACGCGTGGTCTCCGCCGTCACCTCGCGACAGGGACCCACCAGGTCGCTCGCCTGACCAACGGGGGCGATTACTGCCCGCTCGTGCGCCCGCGAGCGTGCGGAGACTGCCGGTAAGCAGCGGCGCGTCGCGCAGCAGACGCGCACGCCCGCGGTGGGAACGCGTCGTGCGGAATCAGCGGCTGGTCGCGCCCAACGGGTGCTCGGCCAGGAATCCGTCGGCGACGCGCGCGGGGTCGCCTCCTGCGTCGACCTGACGGCGCATGGCCACCAGACCCGCGGTGTCCAGCACGCCCGCCACCTCGTTGAGCGCCAGCGCCTGCATCTCCGACAGCTCGTTGCGGCGGTACAGCGGCACGACGTTCTCGGCGCGGATCAGCGCGGTGCGGTCCGTCAGCACCACCGCGTCGGCGGGGATCGCCGGGTCAGCGGTCGAGGTCCACGCGGCATTGATCTGCCCGGTACGCAGCGCCTGAAAAAGCTTGGCGGCGTTCGGGAATCGCCTTACGTCGAGAGTGCACGTGCCAACCGATGCAGGCCGTCGGGCCTCGGCGAGCTGCCCGACCACCAAGTCGTCGCAGCGGCGCACCGCCGCGGTCACATCCCGCCCCCGCCAGGCGTCGGCGGTGGCATCCGTGACCGCGAGCGCGGGCTTGTCCTCGGCAGCCTCCGCGAAGTCGCCCGCAGCCACGCCCTCCGGCAGCGCGGACACCATGTCGCGGTACACCTGAGTCGCCGAACGCGCCTTCGAGCCGGGCGCGAAGGTGTTCAACAGCGTGCCGGTGAAGCCCGGCGCCACGGTGACGTCCCCCGAGTCGAGGCCGGTCAACGGGTCGGGCATCGACTCGACGCGCGCCGCCGTGCCGTAACTCCGCAGCGCGGCGGCGTAGAGGTTAGCCAGCAGGGTGGATTGCGCGTCACTGCGGGCTCCGACGACCATCGACGGGCTGGTGGCCGTTGCCGCGCAGCCGGCGACCACCAGGGCGGCGAGAAGGGCGGCGGCGAGCCTGCGCGCAGCCATCGCCGCGATCAGCCTTCGGAGGCCGCCGCGACCGCCGCCGCCACGGCGGGCCCGACGCGCGGGTCCAGCGGGCTCGGCACGATGAAGTCGGGAGCGAGGTCGTCGCCCACCACGCTGAAGATCGCGTCGGCGGCGGCCACCTTCATCGCTTCGGTGATCCGGCGGGCCCCCGCGTCCAACGCGCCGCGGAAAACCCCGGGGAATGCCAGCACGTTGTTGATCTGGTTGAAGAAGTCGCTTCGCCCGGTCGCCACCACGGCGGCGTACTTCGCGGCCACCTCGGGATGGATCTCGGGATCGGGGTTGGACAGCGCGAACACGATGCCGTTGGGCGCCATCGTCGCGATCAACTCCTCGGGCACGACGCCGCCCGAGAGCCCGAGGAACATGTCCGCGCCCTTGAGCGCCTCGACCATGCCGCCGGACCGGCCGTCGGGGTTGGTGCGCTTGGCCAGATCAGCCTTCACCGGTGTCAGGTCGTCACGCTGGGTGTGCAGGATGCCGCGCGAGTCCAGCAGCGTCATATCGGAAACACCCGCTGCGAGAAGGATGTTCGCGCATGCCACGCCGGCGGCGCCGACGCCGGAGATCACCACCCGCAGCGACGACATGTCGCGGTCGAGCACCTTCGTGGCGCCCAGCGTCGCCGCGAGGACGACGATCGCGGTGCCGTGCTGGTCGTCGTGCATCACCGGGCAGTCGAGGGCCTCGATCAGGCTGCGTTCGATCTCGAAGCACCGCGGCGCCGAGATGTCCTCGAGGTTCACCGCGCCGAACGTCGGCCGCATCCGGACCAGCGTCTCGACGATCTCGTCGGGGTCTTTGGTGTCCAGCACGATCGGGATCGCGTCCAGGTCG
>DATEIG010000334.1:0-2116 GCA_035279185.1 Mycobacterium sp. | reverse complement strand
CGCGGCGAGGGGAGCAGCGGCGGGCGTCTCGGCGCGATCCTCGGTCGCCCACCGGGGTTCGGCGGGGGGCTCGTCGACGAGGTCGTAGAGATCGCCGGGATCGGCGGCCGTCTGTTCCTCCCACGGTGGCACGGAGTGCGGCAGCGCCGACGCCTCGACGCCGACGACGGGGATCGGCGCGGTCACCGGATCCTCGTCGAAGGAAGGGGACTCGGTTTCAGGCGACTGCGGGGGCGCCGGCTCGAAATCGGAATACCTGAAGTCCTGGTCCGCCGCGGTGCCCGCACGTGCCGACGCCGGGTGAGCCAGGGAGGTCAGCAGGGCCTGGTCGGCAGCGCGACGGAGGGCGCGGCGTTCTGTCAGCCGATTGACACGCCCCATGCAGACAAGCCTAACGAAGGCTCAACGGTGCCGTGTACACCGATCCGGAACGCGTCAGCCCTCTTTACGGATCAATCGCATCAGCGCTTCGCGGTCGGGCGCGAGCAGTTCCTCGATGCGCGGCTGGTTCACCTCGGCGACGATGACCTCACCGACGTCCTTGTTGACCTCGCTGAAGATGCCGTGCGACTTCATCTTCTCGGTTTGGTAGATGTTGTCCTCGGTCGGCTTGATGTAGTACACCGCGTCGGCCTTGAAGCGGTGGATCAGCCAGAGGTGGATCACGGTCATGAGACGCTTCTGCCGCAGCTGCTCGGCGAACGTGTTCTGGTCGCGCACGGTGAGGATGCTGCGGCCGTTGCGGTCCTTGATGGGGTCGACGAGCACGTTGGCGAGCTTCTCGTCGCCGCCGCCGTAGATACCGAGTTCGAGCACTTCGCCGCCCGGTCGCAGCGGCCGGAACTGGATGCGCAGCTTCTCGTCGAGCTGGTAGTGGTCGCTCCACAACGCCAGCCACTCCTCGAGCAGCTTCTTGGGCACCTCGGTCTGGACCAGATGCTGGTGCTGCGTAGAACCTTCGCCCATCGCCTTCGTGGTCGCCGTCCGGCCCGATGACGCCGCCAGGGCGGCATCGCTGCGCGGTCCGCCGACCAGCGTCTGCGGCGTGCGGTACGGCGACTCGACGAGCCGCATCTTGCGCTGCAGACGCGCCAGCGACAGCATTCCGTCCTGCTTGAGGGCGCCCGCGAACTCCTCGGCGGCGACGCCGTCGATCTGGTGGCCGCCGTAGGTCATGAAGTTGAAGACGAACCCCATCTTGCCGATCTCCTCCGGGAACCGGCGCATCTCGTCGTCGCTCATGCCGGTGGTGTCCCAGTTGAACGACGGTGACAGGTTGTAGGCCAACATCTTGTCGGGATAGACGGCATGGATGGCGTCGGCGAACTGCTTCGCGTCGGCGAGGTCGGCGGTCTTGGTCTCCATCCACAGGATGTCGGCGAACGGTGCCGCGGCAAGCGATTTCGCGATCGCATACGGGATGCCGCCGCGCAGCTGGTAGTAGCCCTCCGGTGTCTTCGCCCGTTCGCAGTCCCAGCCCGCGTCGGCCCGCAGCTCCTGTGCCTTCCTGCGCGCCTCGTACAGCGGCGCCGTCGCGGCGAAGGTGCGCCAGTCGGCGGCGCTCATGTCGAGCGATTCGCCTTCCCGCTCGCGGAACTCGAGCAGATCGGCGACGGCTTCACCGTAGGTCTCGAGCCCCGCGTCGTTCTGCCACGCCTCGACGAAGCGCGATTCGACCTTGTCGAACAGGGCGTCGACCGCCTCGTCGCCGTCCTGCCGCCAGGTCGACACGGCCTCGGCGATGAGCGCCGAAATACCTTGTCGCTCCAGCCATGCGGTGGCCGTTGCGTACTCGCCCTCGGGCAGTGCGTAGAGCAGATGTCCGTTGAGGTGCTTGATGCCCGACTCGTAGAAGCTGCGCACCATCGCCAGGAAGCACGACTTGTAGGACGGTATCTTGAGGTTGGTGACGCCGAGGAGGAACGGCTGGTCGCGCTCGTCGGCGCGGCTGTCGATCAGGTTGGCCGCCTCGGCATCCGTGCGCGCGACGATGATGCCCGGGACGCCCATGATGTCGAGTTGGAAGCGGGCGGTGTTGAGCCGCTTGATCTGTTCGTCCGACGGGACCAGCACCTTGCCGCCCTGATGGCCGCACTTCTTGGTGCCCGGGCGCTGG
>DATEIG010000333.1:0-8722 GCA_035279185.1 Mycobacterium sp. | reverse complement strand
AGGATCATCTCGTCGAGCATCATCGACTTGGTCGTGTAGATGTCGTCGGCGAGCAGCTTGGTCAGCACATCGGATTCGGTGGACACGCCGCGCTTGCGCAACTCGGCCGAGATCCGCTGCCGCTCGTCGGTCAACGCGAGCAGCTGCCGGTACCGCGCGACCGACCACGCGAAGTTCAGCCCGTGCTCGGCGAACGCGGCGTTGTAGGCGAGCCGGTGCCCGTCGCACTCGACGTCGGCGAGCGCATCGAGGTCGAAGACCAGTGCACGGAGCTGGCTGACTTCGGCGCTGACCGGTGAGTTGCAGTCCCACCAGAACCGACCGGCACGCCACGTCTTCTGCGGTGTCATAGGCACGTAGAAAGGGTGGCCCACGCCACACGCCCGCAGCCTCCCCCATTCGGGGGATTGGCCAGGCCAAGTTGTGGGACCCCGATCGGTGCCGCACATAAGGTGTCCCCATGGCGTCCGACAGCCCGCTCGCCTCTCGACCAGTGCGAATAGTCCTCGTGGACGACCACGAGATGGTCATCGAGGGTCTCAAGGCGATGCTCGCCGCGTTCACCGACCGGGTGGCGGTGGTGGGGCAGGCCGTCGGCGCCGAGCGGGCGCTGAGCGTCGTCGACGAGCTCGATCCCGACATCGTGCTCTCCGATGTCCGCATGCAGGGCTCGAGCGGCCTTGACCTGTGCCAGACGCTTCGTCAGCGCCGGTCGGACCGCAAGGTGGTCATGTTGTCGGTGTACGACGACGAGCAGTACCTCTTCCAGGCGCTGCGCGTCGGTGCGGCGGGCTACCTGTTGAAGAGCATCAGCAGCGACGAACTCGTCCGCCAACTCGAGTTCGTGCACGGCGGCGCGACCGCCATCGACCCGGGTATGGCAGCGCGGGCCGCCGACACCGCGGCCAGGATGCAGCGCGACGAATTCTGGCCGGGCGCGCGCCAGGGCCTCACCCAACGGGAGAGCGAGATCCTCTCCTACGTCGTGAGCGGACTGTCCAACCGCGGTATCGCCGCCAAGCTGGTGATCGGCGACGAGACAGTGAAGACGCATCTGCGGTCGATCTACCGCAAGCTCGGCGTCAGCGACCGCACCGGCGCCGTCGCCACCGCGTTGCGAGAGGGGATCTACCAGTGAGCCCTGTCGGCGGAGGTCCGCTGCGCCCGCACGCAGTGCGCGATCTCGTCGACGCCGACCGCGAGCTGGCGCTGCTGCGCGAGCTGATCCAGGCGGCGTCCAGCGGCCCCGGCGTCGAGCCCCTGGCCGCCGCGGCCGCCAGGATGATCACCGAGGCAACCGCCACCGACGTCTGTTTCGTCCACGTGCTCGACGACAGCGACCGCTCGCTGACGCTGGCAGGCGCGACGCCGCCGTTCGACCAGGAGATCGGAAAGATCCGACTGCCTTTGGGATCCGGTGTGTCGGGGTGGGTGGCGAGCCACCGCGAGCCCGTCGTCATCACCCACGACAAGGAATCCGATCCGAGGTACATGCCCTTCCAGTCGCTGCGCGGATCCGACTTCACGTCGATGGTGTCGGTGCCGATGGAGACCGACCCCGGCGGCCTGGTCGGGGTGCTCAACGTGCACACCGTCGAGCGCAGGGAGTTCACGTCGCGCGACGTCGAACTGCTTCTGGTCATCGGACAGCTGATCGCGGGCGCCATGCACCAGGCGCGGCTGCACCGTCAGCTGGTGGTCCGGGAACGCGCCCACGAGAACTTCGTCGAGCAGGTCATCGAGGCGCAGGAGCTGGAGCGGCGCCGGCTGGCAGGCGACATCCACGACGGCATCTCACAGCGTCTGATCACGCTGTCCTACCGGCTCGACGCGGCGGCGCGTGCGGCGGAGACCGATCGCGCTGTGATGGCCGAACAGCTTGGTATGGCAAGGGAACTGGTTGATCTGACGCTGCAGGAGGCGCGGGCGGCGATCAGCGGCCTCCGGCCACCCGTGCTCGACGACCTCGGTCTGGCAGGCGGGCTCGCCAGCCTCGCCCGCTCGATCGGGCAGATCGACGTCGCGGTCGACTTGGCGGAGACGCGGCTGCCCGACCACATCGAGCTCGCGCTCTACCGCATCGCGCAGGAATGCCTGCAGAACGTCGTCAAGCACGCGCGCGCGGCAACGGCCCGGTTGACGTTCGCCGTCGACGACGGCGAAACCGCCCGACTCGAAATCGTCGACGACGGAGTCGGTTTCGACACGTTCGAGCATCCGCTGGGCGGTGACGAGATGGGCGGCTACGGCCTGCTGTCGATGGCCGAACGCGCCGAGATCGTCGGCGGGCGGCTCAACATCCGCTCGCGCCCAGGCGCAGGCACCGCCGTGACGGCGACGATCCCGCTGCCCAACGTCACGGAGTGAGGCCACCTTTTCTGCTCGCCGCTCAGAAGTCCCCGGCGTTTCGGCGCAGCGTCTCGATCGAGTCGGCGAGCGCGCGGGACTCGGCGTCGGAGATGCCGATGTCGGCGAACACGTCCTTGTTCAGCGTCACGGTGGCGTCCTCGACGGTGGAGCGGCCGAGGTCGGTGATCTGGACCAGCGTCGTGCGGCCGTCGGTGGGATGCGGCAGACGCATCACCAGCCCGTTGGCCTCCAACCGCCGGATGGCGTGGGTGACGCTGGTGACGTGGACCTGCAGCCGGTCCGACGCCTTGGTGATCGGCAGCGCACCGTTGCGGCTGAACGCCAGCAGGCGCAGCAGCTCGTAGCGGGCGAAGCTGAGGTCGTACGGCCGCAACGCGTTCTCCACCCGGGCCAGCAGGATCTGATGGGCCCGCATCACCGACGTGACCGCGACCATCCCGTTCGCCACGCTGCCCCACCCCGAGCGTTCCCAGTTCGCGCGCGCCAACTCGATGGGGTCACGCGCGCGCGGGTCCGCAGGCGGTTCTGAGGCCACACCTCTTCATACCGCAGCCGTCGGCGGTTGGCCTGATTCTCACCGCGACGACAACGGCTCCATCGCGCTGAGCACCGCCCTGGTGGACTGCCGGTTGCCCACCGTGATCCGCACACTGCCGTCGGCGTAATGGCGGACCTGCAGACCCGTGTCCTCGAACAACTGCCGCCATGGTCGGCTGTTGGCAGGTAGGTACACGAAGTTGGCGTGACCGTCTGTGCTGTAGACGCCCATCGCCCGCAGTCGCCGCCGGAGATACCGCCGCTCCGAAGCGATCATCCGGATTCGTTGCTGCAGTTGGCTTTCCGCATCATAGGATGCCGCGACCGCCACCAACCCGGTGATGCCGATCCCGAACGGCAACTGCATGGTCCACAGGCGCCTGGCCAGATCGGGCGCGCAGAAGCCGTACCCGATGCGCAGTCCAGCGAGCCCATACGCCTTCGAAAACGTACGCACCACCACGACATTCGGGAATCGCGCGACGAGCGAAAGCGCGTCGAGGCGAAGGTCGGGGGCGAGGAACTCGACGTAGGCCTCGTCCAGCAGGACGACTGTGTCGGACGGCACCCTCCGCAGGAACAGCTCGATGTCGTCGGCCGGTTCGACGGTGCCGGTCGGATTGTGTGGACGACACACGACCACGACGCGCGCGTTCTGCGCCGCATCGGCCATCGCCTCCAGGTTGTGGTGGCCGTGGTCGTCGAGCGCGACCGTCACCGACTCCAGCCGGGCCATCTGCGCGAAGATCGGATACCCGTCGAAGGTCGGCGATGTCATCACCATCCGGTCCCCCGGGCTGGTGACCGCGCTCAGCACCTGCATCGTCACCCCGGTTGCCCCTGCTCCGATGACGACCTGCTCCTGGCTCACCCCGATGTGGCCCGCGATCAGCGCGCGCAGCCGCTCCGGCAGGAACTCCGGGTACCGGTTGGCCACATCGACGGAGTGGGTCAGCGCCGACCGCACCGCGGGCAGGGGCGGGAACGGGTTCTCGTTGAGGGACAAGGCGAACGGGTTCACCGCGCTCGGAAGCGCGGACACGGCCTCGGTGAGGTCGCCCCTCGCAGGCCTTTTGGGGCTCCTCACGTCCGCGGTGCCCATCAGTCCCGACCGCCCCATCTGATCGCCGCCGCGCCGGCGAAGTCTCCGGCGTGGGCGAAGGCCGCCATCAGCGCGACGTCACCCTTCTTCAGTTGGCCGTCGGAGATGGCCCGCTCGAGGTTGACCGGGATACCTGCGGCGAACAAGTTGCCGCAGTGCTCGAACGTGTCACGGTGGCGCTCCCTCGGCAGCTCCAGTGCGTCGCGCCAGTTGCGCAGGAACGCCCGGTTGGGCTGGTTGGTCACCAGCAGATCGAGATCCTTTGGCTTGATGCCGATGCGGTCGCAGACCGCGTACGACACCTCGGGCACCTGGCGGTTGCCGCGTGCCAGCACCGTGGTGATCTTGCTCTCGGTGAACCCGATACAGCCTTCGCCCGGACCGGCCTCCCACCACTTGCGGGGCGGGTCGACCGCGATCGTCATGTCGCCGGCGAACTCACCGTAGGTGCGGCATTCGATGTCGAGGATCGGCGACTTGTCCGACTTGGCGAGCAGTCCCACGGCCGCACCGTCACCGGGCACCGACGCCTGAGCCTTCGTCCGGATGGTCTTCTGATCGAATATGGAGCCCGCGGCGTTCTGGGCGACGGCGATCAGCGCCGTCTCACCTTGGCCGGACTCGATCAGCGAGCGCGCCACATTCATGCCGAGAACGAACGCCGCACACCCGCCGTTGTGCAGGTCGAGAACCCAGTTCGGCTTCATGCCAAGCCGATTCGCCATTCCGCCGCCGCTGCCGTAGAACGGCATGTCCGGTAGCTGCACGTGGGTGATGAGGATGTCGACGTTCTCGATGACGTCACGGCCGTGGCGGTCGATGATGCCCGCGGCCGCGCGCTCCACCATGTCGACGGCCGTCTCGTCCTCGGCCACGTGATGGCGAAACCTCGGCGCGCGGAACATGACGCTCTCGCGGAGTTCGTCGGACTCGGCATGGCCGGCGTAGTAGTCGGCGGGGACCGGCTCCCCCGGCAGGTAGGTGGAGATGTCGAGCAGGCTGACGGTCATTTCGTGCTCCTCGCGTGCGCGGCGGTCATTTCTGCGGTTCTCACTTCATCCAGGCCGGCGTGACCGGCAGGCCGTTGTGGTGTCGGTATTCGGCGATCGCCTTGAGGTTCTTCAACTCGAGCAGGTGGCCGGGCCCGAACATGTCCCAGAAGTCGCCCACCCACACCGGACGCTGCGGTGGAGCGGTCTCCGGATACGGGTTCTCGTCGTAGAAGGGGTGATGGCAATTGGTCCACAACACAACCGATCCCGGCTTGTCGAACACCACCTGCGCATCGACGATGCGCATCAGGTAGATCATCCACAGGTGCTTGCCCTGGTCCCATGCGCAGTGGTAGTCGACCGTGAGGGATTCCCTGTTGGCCACGGTGCGGGTGAAGATCGGGCTGCCCTTGTCGCCGCCGGGCTTGTCGTATGCGATCCAGAGCCCCGGCTCGTCGGTCGGCGCGAACCCGCGCAGGCTGTACGTCCACTCCTCCAGGCACCGCGTGTCGGCCATGTAGTCAAACAGCTCGTCCGGCGGACAATCGATGTAATCGTTGACGGTGCAGTATGTTCCGAATACCTCGTCATGGGGGTAGACCGACCGCATCATGTTCATGATGATCGGGGTGGCCTTCTCTCGCGGAGCCGTCTCGACGCGCAGGACTCCGTCAATCGGTTCGGTGGTGCCACGGTGGGCGGTGATGTCATCAAGCGCGGGCAACGACATGGGAACTGCTCTCCTCTGCGATAACAGGGTTCTTCTTGTTGAGAAATGCTGCGAACGGCGGGATTTCGTCAGCAGAGCACTCGACGGCGATGACGGACGGTCCGTCGACCTCGAGGGCGGCCCGCAAAGCAGCGGGCAGATCGTCGATCGCGTCGACGTCGACGGACGACAAGCCGGGGAACATCGCCGCCAGCCCCGCCCCGAGCCTGCTCGGCCCGAACCGGTTGTAGCTGTAGGCGTCGTTGTAGAAGAGCTGTTCGCGGGTCACGCACATGGCGTGCGCGTGGTTGTCGAACAGCAGAAACGTCACGGGTAGTCCGTACTGCACGGCGGTGTGAATCTCCATGCCGTGCATGAAGAACGAACCGTCGCCCGCCAGCACCACGGTCCGGCGACTGGGGCCTCGGCTCTTCGCGTGAGCGCTCATCGCACGCCCGAACGCGATGCCCAACGATGCGCCGAAGCTGTAACCCATGCCGCCCATGCCCAGCGCGACGACGAACCGGCCGTCCCGCCGCACCGGTAGGTAGTGGATCGCCGACGCACCGATGTTGCCCGCGTCCACCACGATGTCGACCCCGTCGGGCAGCCCGGCATCGAGCACCGCCATCGCGTCGCGGTACCGCACGCCGGGACCGTGGTGCCGGGGCGGCGTCAGCTCGCTCTTCGGCACGACGTCGGGGACCCGGACACGGGTCGGCCTGCAGTCGCCGTTCAGTGCCTGCGTCAGCAGCTTCAGCGATCCCCGCAGATCGTCGGTACGCACATGTGTGCACGGCACGAACGGCTCCGCCGCTCCGATCGAATACGTGGGCACCGGCGCCAGCGCGTCGTCCAGCCCGGCCCGCGCGGTCACGTTGAGCCGCGTGCCGACCAGCAGGCACAACGCGCTGTCGGCGATCGCCGACGCGACGCCGGGATGACCCATCACACCGGTGACCCCGAGCGCCGACGACGACCCGAGGCCGGGGGTGCCCGCGACATCCTTGGCGTCGGGAACCGTGGCCACTCGCGCACGCAGCATCGAACGCAGCTGCGCGAGCTCGGCGCGCGCGTCGTCGCGGGCCACCTGCTCGCCGGCGATGATCGTGATCGGTCCGTCGGCCGCGCGCAGTGCCCGCGCAACCACCTGGGGGTCTCCGAGGTGGGTGACGATCGGCAGCCCGTTGGAGTGTCCGTTCACCGAACCCGCGGCAACAAAAGCCGACTGTTGAACGTCTTTCGGCAGCAACAGCACTGCCGGGCCGCCGCGTTTGGCCGCCGCGATCGCCGCGGGCAGAGCCGTCACGATGTCCTCGGCAGCGGTGACCCGTCGACAGAACACCGACACGGCCGAGAACAGTGCCTCACCGTCGAGGGCGCCGTTCCGGCCGCTGGTGTCCTGGAAGGCGCCCCGCCCGTCGAGGGGCATGGGCGGTTGCCCGATGAGTGCCAGCACCGGCACGCGACTGGCGAGCGCCTCTCCAAGTCCGGCAACGGTATTCAGGCAGCCGCCGCCGGACGTGGCGGCGACGACGCCGAGCCCCGCGCCGCTGCGGCTGTACCCGTCAGCCATGGTCGCCGCGGAGAATTCATGCTTGGCCAGGATCGCGGTGACACCGTCGTGGAAGTGGGCGGCATCGTAGAGGTCTTCGATGTTGGCGCCGTCGACGCCGAAGATGAATTCCACTCCGGTCGCCGCCAGATAGCCCACGATATGGTCGACAACCCTGCCGACAACGCGATGATCCTCCGCCATTTGCATCACCTGCTTCCGCACCTGCAAGTGACACGACCTGCGAACGGCCGGGGTTCAACCAGTGACCCGGCTCACAGGTCGGATTGCAACAACACCGCTCTCGTGTCCGTGTCGACGAGTTGCACGGATTTGATCTGATCTTTCTGCATCGTCGTGTTGCCGCTCGGCAACGCGGTGGCACCGTTCACGCCGACCCACGTGGCCACTTCGCTCTCAGTTCCGTTGTGCCCCACCAGAACCATCGACAGGTTCTCCGTCGTCGCCTGACCGCGGCTCGCATAGTCGCCGTACGTGCAGACCATGTCGATGCGCGTCCCCCAGCCGAAGCCGGTCAAGGTGACCGTCGCGTTGATCGGCGTCTGCGCGACCTTGCTCATCGTCACAGCGGAGGCCATCGGCCCGTCATTGTCGCCGTCGCCGCGGATGCCGGGAAGAATCGCCACGACCAGGGCTACGGCCAACACCGCCGCGGCGGCGGCCAGTGTCATCATGCTGATCCTGCGGCTGCGCCGTCGGCGCCACTCGACCTTGGCCAGCAGTGTGTCGAGCATCTCGGGACCAGGCGGCGGCGCTTCGGTCGCCGGCTCGTCGAGCGCTTCCACTTCCTCGGGGGTCAGCTGCGCCAGCAGAGCGGGGATCCCGCTCAGTTCGGCCACGGCCGCACTGCATCGAGGGCACGTGGCGATGTGTGCCTCGAACTCCCGTCGTTCCGCCCCCGATAGTGATCCAAGGACGTAGGCCGCGTCCCACATCGCGTAGGGGTCGTCGCCCTGCACGTCGTCGTCACGCTTGCTTGATTGCGTCATCGGGTCACCCCCATTTCCTGCAGAGTGAGGCGCAACGCTTTGACGGCGTAGTGCAGCCTCGATTTCACGGTGCCTTCGGCAATGTCCAGGTCGGCGGCGATCTGCGCGGTCGTCCAGCCCTGGTAGTAGGACCGCTTGATCACCGCCCGGTGGTCAGGAGACAGCTGTGCCAGGGCGCCGCTCAACAGCATTCGGTCCAAGGCGGAATCCACCTCTTAGGGGCCCGCCCGGTCGTGAGATTTCTCGATGTCCGGTGTTCCGGACTCACTACGGAACCGCGCGCTGCGCCGCTCGTCAATGATCATATTTCGAGCGACGGTGAACAGCCAGGCTCTCGCCGACCGGTCGCCGTCGGTGACTTCTGGATGCTGCCAGGCCCGCAGCAACGTTTCCTGCACCACATCCTCTGCTCGCGCCGGATCCGCGGTGAGCCGCACGGCATAGCGC